>WLEN01000032.1 GCA_009704225.1 Actinomycetota bacterium
CTTGAAGGCCTCGTTGTACTGAGAGATGATCTGACCAAGCGAGATGTCGGGCGCGGTGATTCCGAACCCGAGGAAGGACAGTGCGGTTTCGGTGAGGATTGCCGCGCTCATGAGAAGCGTCGCGTTGACGACGACGATGCCGATGGAGTTCGGCAGGATGTGTCGGAAAATGATTCGGAAATTGGATGCGCCGGCCACACGCGCCGCGTCGACGAACTCGCGTTCGCGGAGGGCGAGGAACTCGCCGCGAACCAACCGGGCGAGTCCGGTCCATGAGACGAGCCCGAGCAGGATTCCGAGTGAAATAGCGTTGCCACCAATCGTTCGACCCAAGACCGCGCCGAGGATGAGGCCCGGGATGATGATGATCGCATCGGTCATGCGCATGAGTAGGTTGTCGAGCCACCCGCGCATGAACCCGGCGACCGCACCGATGACAACGCCGAGAACGGTCGCGAGAACGCCGATGAGCGTGACCACCGTGAGTGACTGTTGAATCCCGCGCATGACCCGCGCGAAGATGTCCTTACCCAAGGTGTCCTGACCGAACGGGTGTTCCCAGGACGGAAGTCCACCTGGCGTCGTGATTGGGTAGTTTTTATACCAGTCGAAGGGCCACCATCCGCTAATGCGAAAACCGTCAAGGATGATTTCTCCACTGGCGGTATCTGCGGCCAATCGACCCGTGCCACCGACAATCGTGCCAACCGAGGTGAACGCCAACAACACGATTAGGCCAAGAATGATAATGCTCGTGACGGCCGCCCTGTGCTGGAAGAAACGACGACGGACGACAGTCGACAGGCTGAGCCCTTCAATCTGCCGCTGCTCAATCGTCAGTTCCGATAACGCAATTTGCTCTGTGTTCGGTGTGGAAACTCTTTTGCGCGCCATGATCACGCCTCCGTAATGCGAATTCGCGGGTCAAGGGCTGAATACGCCAGGTCGGCGAGGATATTGAAGACAACGGCGGCGACTCCGGTGACGAGGAATACCCCCATGACGAGATTCACATCGACCTCTCGAAGGCCTTGGTTGAAGAGAGCGCCCATTCCCTGCCAGGCGAATACTCGCTCGGTGATGATAGCCCCACCGATCACTCCCCCGAAGTCGAACGCCACAATTGTTGCAATGGGAATGAGGGTGTTGCGGAACGCGTGACGCATGATGACCGTGGTTTCGGGAAGCCCCTTCGCTCGCGCTGTGCGCACATAATCCTGGTTGAGGACCTCGAGCAATGTCGCCCGGGTATAGCGCGTGTATCCGGCAACTGAAATGATCATGAGCGCAGCGGTGGGCAGGATGAGGTGCGTCGATGAGTCGAGCATCCGCATCCACGTGTCGTCGCTGCTGGCGAGAACAGGGGTGTTTGCGCCAATCGTCGAAATCACGCCAGAACGCAGCGGAATGATCTGTACGTAATCGCCCCAGCGCATGAACATTTGGTCAAGGACGAGTGGTGCCGTGGACAGCGCGCCCGTAATCGCCGCGACGCGCATCGCCTCGATGCGGTCGTCACCGCCGAGAAAGAAGCCGGCGGCTACACCGAGTCCGGCGAGCAACACCGCGACGAGCACAATTGCGAGGGGGTTGTTGAAGTAAAACCAGATGAACTGAAGAGGAAACCACATCGCGACGACGGCAAGCACAGTCGCTCCGACCGAGAACTGGAGAGTTCGTTTTGTCAAGTTGGATGTGACGAACAGCATCAGCGCGCCGAGCCCGATCCCCAACAACGCGACACCGACAATGCCGATTGACGGGCTTTTCAGCCACTGAGTGATGTCGAGAAGAATCAGAATCCCCGACGTGAGGGCAAACGAGATTCCCGCCGTTCGAATGCGCAACCGCAAATGTCCGCCAACAACCGCCTGGACCACGAGCGAGAGCACGAAACCGATGGTGAGTGCGATCCACCACGGGATAGCCGGATCACCGAGAAATTCATTGAACCGAATCGCACCGAATTCCTTGAGCAAAACCGCAACCCAAAAGATTGGAAGCGAATAGAAGATGAACGCAGCGAAGGTAACGGTGTAGTCGTAGCCGCTGTATTGGCGAAGAGCGGTGGTCATGCCGATTGCAACACCGAACAAGATTGACAGCACCGTCGCGAGAATGACCAGGGATAGCGTGGATTGCATCGCGTTCCCTAATGCGCTGGCCACCGGTTCGTCACCGCGAATGACGGAAATGCCCAAGTTGCACTGACCGATGACGCAGCTCGCTGCTCCCCCGAGCCACTTGAAGTAACGAAAGAACGGTGGGGTGTCAAGATCAAGTTTCTCGGTGAGCGTGGCTCGCTTCGAAACCGACGCCGGATCGTTTTGCGTTCGAAGTGCTTCGAGTGGGTCGCCCGAATTTGCGGTGAGCATGTACACGACAAAAGACGCGACGAGTAGCACCGCGAGCGTCGCCGCAAGACGGCGAGTAATAAAACTGAGCATGCTTTTCCTACCTACAACTGCATTGTTGGACGCGGGTAACCGTTGGGGCAATCCTAGTCACTACAGCCTCGCCACGTTCGCTCGCGCAATTAATCGGCGAAGGGCCGGGCGTTTTCACGCCCGACCCCAGCCTTGATGCGGTATATCGGTTACTGCGCTGCAGCAGCCGGTGCCCACTCCCAGAAGTTCCAGAAGTAGTTCGGCGACAGCGGGTTGTTCACTACGCCGGCCAGTCCGTTGTCCCACCAGGTCAAACCGGGGAACTGGAAGATCGGCAGTGACGCAGCGTCGCCCCACAGAGCAGCCTCAACGGCCGTCTGCAGTTCAACCTGCTTCGCTGGGTCGAGTTCCGTCTCGAGCGCCGACAGGTTTTCGTCAACCGTCGTGTTCGAGTAGTCCTGGAAGTTCGACGGCTTGCCGGTTCCGTACTGCTGGTCGTTACCCGTGATCGCGAGGCTGGTCGAGCTCCATGCGAAGATGACCGCGTCGTGAGGGTTGATTTCGTAGACAGAAGGGTCGGTGAACTCCCAGTTCGGTTCCGACGTGTCAATCACGTTGAATCCAGCCTGGAGGCTGTTCGCCTGAATCAGCTCGAGTTCCTGCTGGCGACGAACGTTGCCAGTGGGGTACCAGAACTTGACATCAATCGGCGCCTTGATTCCGGCGTCAGCAAGAATGCCCTTCGCCTTCTCAACACGCTCGGCGTCGGTTCCCGAGTAGAAGTCCGAACCATTGGCAGCAACGATTGCCTCGTAGTTGGGCGATCCGGGGATCGTCAACAGCGAGTTACGCAGTTGTGCGTTTTCGTTGAGCGGCTTGATGATGGTTTCGAGGATCTGGTCGCGCGGGATCGTCAGCAAGAATGCCTGGCGAACTGCGAGAGCCTTAGCAGCGTCTCCATCGTACGTCGCGGGGTCGAACGGTCCACCGTTGTTGAAAGTGAGGTCGACGTGCTCGTAAGCAGCCTCGTCACCACCGGCGTAGGAACCGTTCTGGAGTCCCTGAACGAGGGCCAAAAGGTCAGCGGTTGGCTGTCCCGATGCGGCCTGAACATCACCGTTGTCGACAGCCTGAACTGCAGCGGTCGGGTCCGCAATTTCGCGGATGGTGATGCGCTCGTACTTCGGCGAGGGGCCCCACGTGTAGAGAGGGTTCGCAACGAGCGTGACGTGGTCATCGGTGACGACCTCTTCAACGCGGTAGGGACCGTTCGAGAGGAACAGGTTCTTGAGCGAACCTGTCGTCGGGTCGGTCTCTTCCGCGGTGGCGTCGGTCTTCTGGTAGCCGGTGTTCCAGGCGACAGCAACAGGCGCGAGCCATGCTTCGTCTCCGGTCATAACGGCTTCAATGAACTTGGCCTTCGCTTCAGCGGGGTCAGTGATCTCGGGGTACGCCATCATGACGGTACCGTGCGCCGAGACTCCAACACCGAAGTTGATTTCCCAGTCAACGTATGCCTTGTCATAGGAGAACTCGAGAGTTTTTCCATCAACAGTCGGAATCGTCGACGCGAGGTCATCGCGAGGAGCAGCGTGGAGGAACAAGTACGAGTCGTCGGCGTTCTTGAAGAAACCGAAGCCAGCAACCCACGAGAGGAGCATGTCGGCACCGTCAACCGCAACACCATCTGACCACGTCACGGCGTCGTTGATCGTGTACTTGACCGTGAGGGGCTCGTCGCTGGTCTTTTCATACGTTCCGAATTCTTCCTGCAAAAGCAGTTCCGGGGTCGCGTTGTAGTAGTTGAATCCGGAGTTCGCGATGTACAACGGAATCGAGTTCGCGACGTTGTTGCCGCTGGCCGATGCCGAGTTGAATTCCGATGCAATGTCATTCCAGGCGACCGAAATGGACGTCCCTTCGATGACTTGGGATTGGTACGGAAGCGCACAGCCGGACAGAACGATGACGCTCGCTCCGACGGCGGCTACCGAAGCGAGAATTCGCTTGGTTTTCACTGATTTCCTCCTAGGTAGGCACGTTGGATGAGCAACGCGCGGTGCGCGTTCCATGCCGTTGTTCAGCCTAGACTATTGCTATTTTGACCACAAATGTCAAGTGCGATGAAACGGTTAGGCTGAGAAACATCGTCAGTCATACGCGAGAGCACGATGGAAGGAGTCGTCGATGACCCGTTCGAAGTGGGAAATCGTCTTAGTTCTGCTTCTGAGCTACGGTATGTCTGCACTTTATTCCGTCGTTGGAATCGCGAATCGCCTCACCCAACCAACACCATTGTCACAGCAAACCGCGACACTTAATCGGCCGCTTGCGACACAAGAATTGTTCGACCTCATCTATCAGGTGCTCGGTGTCGTTTCAGGTCTCGCTCCGGTCGCACTCGTGGTGTGGCTCGTGTGGCGCGACACTCCGCCGCGCCTCGGCGCTATCGGCATCGGCTGGTCGGATGGCTATTCGTGGCCGAAAATGCGGCACGAGATTGCCGTCGGTTTTGGCCTCGCCGCACTAATCGGCATCCCGGGAATCGGCGTCTACCTTGCCGCTCGTGCCCTCAACCTCGGAGTCACTGTAGTCCCCACCACGCTCGACGCACACTGGTGGACCGTTCCCGTTCTCATCCTGTGGGCCTTGCGTGCCGGAATCGGCGAAGAGGTCATCGTGGTCGGCTACCTTTTTGATCGACTCAAGTCGCTCGGGTGGTCACCGTGGGTAATCATCACCGCCGCCGCCCTTCTGCGCGGAACGTACCACCTGTATCAGGGCTTCGGCGGGTTCGCAGGAAACATTGCGATGGGACTCGTTTTTGGAGCGATCTACGCCTGGAAGCGACGGCTCGCGCCTCTGGTCATTGCACACGTGATCATCGACATCACCGCTTTCGTCGGTTACCCACTCGCAATCAGCCTGTTCTCCGGCCTTTTCGCCTAGTCTGCGAAGGCGGACGGATCCGGGCACGCACACGCGAGATTACGGTCACCATAGGCACCGTCGACACGACGAACTGGCGGCCAATACTTCAACTGGTCTACCCGTGAGAACAGACCCGAGACCGTGTCAGAGACGACACCACGGAACGGATACGCGGCGACCTCGCGTGAATACGCGTGGTTCCACTCTCCGGCGACGAGGCACTCGGCGGTGTGCGGAGCGTTCACTAGTGGGTTATCGTCTGCGGGCCATTCTCCGGCGGCCACAGCGTCTGCTTCGCGTTTGATTCCAATCATCGCTTCAATGAATCGATCGAGCTCGCCAAGGTCTTCGCTCTCGGTCGGTTCGACCATGAGCGTTCCCGGCACCGGGAACGACATCGTCGGCGCGTGGAAACCGTAATCGACTAGGCGCTTGGCCACGTCGTCGACCGTCACACCCGTTTCCGCCGTGAGCGGACGAAGGTCGAGAATGCACTCGTGGGCAACCAGTCCGTTCTCGCCCGCATACAGAACGGGGTAGTGCTCGCGAAGTCGCGTTGCGACGTAATTCGCCGACAACACCGCCGCCGCGGTCGCCTGACGGAGTCCGTCGGAACCCATCATGCGAACATACGCCCACGAGATCGGAAGGATGCTCGGGCTACCAAACGGAGCCGCGGTTACGGGACCGCCACCGTGGACGAACGGTCCGTCGCCCCCCGTTGCCGAATCGAACGCGGGGTGAGAGGCCGCCTGCGCCATCGGGTGGCCGGGCAGGAACGGCGCGAGGTGTGCCTTTGCTCCGACGGGTCCAACACCCGGCCCTCCTCCACCGTGCGGGATAGCGAAGGTCTTGTGCAAGTTGAGGTGCGACACGTCACCACCGATATCGCCGTATCGGGCGAATCCGAGCAGCGCGTTGAGGTTGGCGCCATCGATGTAGACCTGACCGCCAGCGTCGTGAACGGCACCCGTGATCTCGCGGATTCCGTGCTCGTACACGCCGTGGGTCGAGGGGTAGGTGACCATGAGAGCCGCCAGATTATCGCCGTGTTCGGAAATCTTGGCTCGAAGATCGTCAATGTCGACGTCGCCATTGTCACGGCACGCGACGACAACCACCTTCATCCCGGCCAAAACAGCGGATGCGGCGTTAGTTCCGTGCGCACTCGACGGAATGAGGCATGTGTCACGGTGGTCGTCACCGCGCGACAGGTGGTACCCACGAATCGCGAGCAAGCCGGCGAGTTCCCCCTGGCTACCGGCGTTTGGCTGAAGGCTGATGGTGTCGTACCCCGTCAGTTCGGTGAGCCACTCCTCCAACTGCGAGATAAGGAGGAGGTACCCCCCGACGTCCGCTGCCGGAGCAAAGGGGTGGACTCCGCCGAATTCGCGCCAGGTGACGGCTTCCATTTCAGTTGCCGCGTTGAGCTTCATCGTGCACGACCCGAGCGGAATCATTCCGCGGTCGAGCGCGAAGTCCTTGTCTGCGAGACGCTTGAGGAAACGCATCATCGACGTTTCGCTGTGGTGCGTATTGAACACGGGGTGAGTGAGGATTTCGTCTGAACGACGAAGTGCGCTCGGCACGGCGGTGTCGGACACTGTGGCAACCGTGGTCGACGCAACTTCAGGGGTCAGCCCGAAGATCGGGTCGATAAGCACGTCATCACCCCCGGCGAGAATTCCCGTCGCGAATCCGGTCGACAATTCGTCAAAGCTGATCTGAATCGTGTCGTCATCCGCTACGTGGAGCAAGAGCCCGGCAGCGTGGGCGGTCGCCGCAAGCGCTTTCGCCTTCCCCGGAACTCGAATCTGTACGGTGTCGAAAAAGTCGGTGTGGACGACGTCGTGTCCGGCTGCCGCCGCTCGACGAGCAAATCGATTCGCTTTTTCCGCCACATCAATGGCGATTTGGCGAAGTCCGGCTGGTCCGTGGTACACGGCGTACATTGCCGCGAGGACGGCTAAAAGCACTTGTGCTGTACAAATATTGGACGTCGCCTTGTCCCGGCGAATGTGCTGTTCGCGGGCTTGCAGAGTCAAGCGGTACGCAGGTCGACCGTCAGCGTCACGCGAGACACCAATGAGCCGGCCCGGCATCTGTCGTTCGAGCCCCTCGGCGACTGCAAAGAA
>WLEN01000033.1 GCA_009704225.1 Actinomycetota bacterium
AGCCCCGGTGTTTCACTTGAGGAGGTGATCGGTCGGGTGGTTGGGTCCGACATTGGTGCGGGCGAATTAATTACGGCTCGATTGCTTGAACCAACAACATCGTCACGAGTGCAAATATCGGTTCCTATTGGCGTGACGCCGCCGTCGACCATGACAAGCGGAGCGTTAGTGGATCTCTGGGCGGTCGACGAAGACGGCGCTACCCCGCCTGCCACAGTCGCACTAAACGCGACTGTTGTCGCCATTGCTGACTCCGGTTTCGGCGGGGACGCTGTCATGACCGTTCTCGTCGACCCGCTCGAGGTCGACAGGGTGCTCGCAGTTCTCGATTCCTCGCACGTCATTGTCGTCACGTCGGGCGAAACTCCGTGACGATTGTCGGGATACTCGGGCCGCCAACCAGGTTGGCAGACCTCAGCCTTCTCTCTGATTGCGCCGACGTCGTGTGGGGTGTCGATTCGGTCCGAGAAGTTGTCCGCCATGTGTCCCAATCGCCTGTTGACGTTCTCATCACCGAGGCGAGCGTGGCGTATCTAACTGACGAAATACTGCGATTGACGCCCCACCCAATCGGTCGCATTTGCGCAGTTGCCGAAGCAAATGGCGTTTTCGAATGGGCGAATGGGCTTAGCGCAATCATCACGGTTAGGAGTTTCGCTGAAACACGATCCGTGGTTCGGTCCGTTACCGAATCAAATTTGGATGGAACCGCGACGCGACCCGTTTCTTCCGCCGCGGCTAATACACGTCGAAACCCCGTCGTGGTGGCAGTCTGGGGTCCAGTAGGCGCTCCCGGCGTCACCACGACGGCAATCTCAGTTTCTAGCGTTTGTGCTCAAGCGGGATTATCGACGCTTCTCTGTGATGTCGACACCCGTGGATCATCAATCGCTATTGCTCTAGGCGTCATGGATGAAACGCCTGGGTTTGCCGCCGCGTGTCGATTGGCAGGTCGAAATGAGTTGACAATCTCGGAAATCGGGCGAATTGCCAACACCGTCGAGCGAGATGGTGTCCGCTTTTCAGTGCTGACGGGTGTTCCGCGCGCTTCGCGGTGGGCCGAAGTTGGTCCGGCAAAGGTCCGATCGGTGCTGGATCTCGTCAAGGGAATCTACGACGTGGTGATTGTCGATGTGGGGTTTGGGGTTGAAGAGAACGAATGGATAGACGATGCCCCACAACGAGACGGTGCTGCACGAGAAATCCTGCGAAGGGCAGATTCGGTCATCGCTGTTGGTAATTCTGATGCGGTCGGTGTTTCGAGGATCATCCGCGGGCTTGACGAGATCCGCGACTTGTGCGAACCCCCAGTTCTAATTCTCAATCGGGTGGTGCCGGGGTCTGGCGCTGATGCGGCGGATGCTATTCACCGATTTAGTGACCACATTGTCCGAAGCATCATTCCAGCCGACGGGCGGGCGGGAGTAGACGAAGCATTTGGTCGAGCTCGGAGCCACCCAACGCTGTGGCGTCAGGTCGCGGAACACGCAGGTATCTCATTGCCGACTCCTCGCAAGTCCAGATGGCGACGGTAGCCTGTAAAGCATGTTGACCCTCGCCGAAATTGTCACGGAACAGGCATCGTTGCCCCCCGATGACGTCGAGTGGCTACAGGACCTCGTTCGCGAGGGCCAACTGGTTGCCGACCTTTCACTCGCCGATATCGCGTTGTGGGTCAAGACCCGCGATGAATCGTGGGTCGCCGTGGCGCTCTTTCGGGCGAGCACCGCCAGCACGGTGTTCTATCGCGACATCGTTGGCAAAGAAATCGACGCGTCGTGGGAGACCCTGGTGTCTGAATGCCAACGACGAGGAGCGATGGTCGAGCCGACCGAACCGATTTGGTTCGAAGAGACGGCCACGTTGGTTCGCGCAATTCCAATTCGTCGCCGAAGTGGGTCCGACCCGATTGCCGTGCTGACTCGCCACGCGCTCGTCAATGACAACCTCGAGAATCGCCAAGCTCAAAAGTTCATCGAATCTGCCGAGCAGATCTACTCGATGATCGCTGAGGGAGACTTCCCTGACCCCTCGCAGCGGGACAGCCCGAAACTCGGTGCACCGCGCGCCTCGGACGGATTGATCAAGCTTGACCGAGATGGCACCGTCACTTACGCGAGCCCCAACGCCCTGTCGTCGTTCAACCGCATGGGGTATCCCGCCCCGATGGAGGGGATGGGACTCGCCGAGGTTGCGCGACAAGTGGGAAACACGGAAGCACTAGCCGCCAATGAAATGTTGCCGATGGTGGTGAGCGGCCGCGTACCAGAGCAAACCGACTTCCTTGCCGGCCCCACGACCATTGCGGTGCGCGGAATTCCGCTGACCCAGAGTGGCGAGAGAATCGGAGCAATTCTGTTGTTGCGTGACGTCACCGAGCTGCGTCGCCAGGAACGTGAATTGTCCAGCAAGAACGCCACCATCCGCGAGATTCATCACCGGGTGAAGAATAACTTACAAACGGTCGCCTCACTGTTGCGCATTCAGAGCCGCCGCACTAAATCGACCGAGGTCAAGGAGGCGATTGCGCAGGCCATGCGCCGGGTTGAGGCGATTGCGGTAGTTCACGATGCGCTCGCGACGGGACTGGCACAAACCGTGGATTTTGACGAGGTCGCCGCCCGCGTCTCGCCCCTTGCCGCCGAGGTTGCGAGCACAGGAGGGCCGTCGGTTCGTCCCACGATCGAGGGAACTTTCGGCGATTTGCCAAGTGAATTTGCGACGCCATTGGCCATCGTGTTGACCGAACTGATAACGAACGCGGTGGAGCACGGCCTGAAAGATGTCACCGAGGGCAAGGTGACCGTTCACGCAGATCGCGCCGCCGACCATCTGCGAGTTTCAGTGAGCGACAACGGTCCTGGCGTCGATGCCTCGACAATCGGTCAGGGACTGGGAACTCAGATTATCCGGACCCTCGTCGAGAATGAATTGTCGGCAACTATTGAATGGTCGCGGGGCGAATCGGGTGGAACGGTTGTGACAATCGACATTCCGCTTCGCTACATCGCGGCGGCGAAGGGCCTTAAATGACGAAACGCCTCCGAAGAGGCGTTTCGCGTTGAGGCGTTAGGACGCGCGGCGGGCACGAGCTGCGCGGCGCTTGAGCGCACGACGCTCGTCTTCGCTGAGTCCACCCCAGACACCGGAGTCCTGGTTGGACTCGATGGCGTACTGAAGGCAGTTTTCGACGACGGGGCACTGTGCACAAACTTGCTTCGCCTTTTCGATTTGGTCAAGGGCCGGGCCAGTGTTGCCGACGGGGAAAAACAGTTCCGGGTCGACCGTGAGGCAGGCGGACTTATCGCGCCAATCCATGGTGATCTCCTTAATTCATGTCGACACACAATTGGGCCGACGGACGCCTAAAGAACATGGCATCGTGGGTGGGACGGAAGTGTTGGAAACCGCACGCGTCATCGGGTGCGAACATCAACCTCTTACAGGTTCTCACGATTGGCCAATAAGGTCAAGGGTATTTGAGAGAATTGTTTCGTGGCCAATCGTCCGAGATCTCGTGCGGTGTACACGATTGTCGCAATCACAGCGGTTCAAACTCTTGGATTATGGGCCGTGGCGGCACTGTTTGTGTATGACACTGCGACGCAACCTTCGAACTCACTCGCAGGCGCAATCTTTCTCGATGCCTTAATTGTGCTGTCCGCCGGCGCGATGTCGATCGTAACCGTCATGTTCGCGCGCGGCCGTTCGTCGACGCGAAGCGCGATTATTGTGTGGCAAATGACGGTGATTGGAATTGGGATTGCCTCGGCACAAGGAGTTGAACCACGTTGGGATTTCGCTGCTCTATTGATTGTGCCGGCCGCGACGGTCACCGCTTTCGTGCTATTCAGTCGCGCAGTGTCGCGTCATCTTGACTCCGATGCATGAGTTAGGCGTCCGCGGAACAATCACCAAAAAGTCCGACCGGTTCAAGGTCGTCGTCTAGGTAAGGTTCGCCTTTCTAGATACAGCGGGTGATTCGCGGTTGAATGGGTGAATGTCGAGCGAAGCCTACGAACCTCACCGCGTCTCACACCTTGCGCGGTTGAATTGGCTTCGTGCAGGCGTGCTCGGTGCGAACGACGGAATCGTGTCGATTTCGGCCCTGGTTGTGGGTGTCGCCGCTGCGACCTCGAACATGGCAGCGATCTTGATTGCGGGAGTGGCTGGACTTGCCGCGGGGGCCATCTCAATGGGGCTCGGTGAATATGTTTCCGTGAGCAGCCAGCGCGATAGCGAACGCGCCTTGATTGACAAAGAAAAGCGCGAATTAATTGAGCAACCCGAGGTTGAACTCGCTGAACTGCAGACAATTTATGAACACAAGGGCTTGAGTCCGGTTACCGCCAAGCAGGTCGCGAAGGAACTGACGGCCCACGACCCGATTCGTGCCCACCTTGAGGCAGAACTTAACATTCTTGAAGCCCATATTGTCAACCCGTGGCACGCAGCTTTTTCATCTACTGGTTCGTTCCTCGTGGGAGCGCTGCTTCCGTTCCTGACGGTCTTGTTCGCCGCGGAGGAGTTCAGAATTCCGGCAACAATCGTAGCGTCCATCATCGCCCTCGCGGGGACAGGGGCTGCTGGCGCTTACCTCGGAGGAAGTTCGATGATGAAATCGGTGATCCGGGTCGTCATTGGTGGATCGGCAGCGCTCGCGGTGACGTTCGCGATTGGTTCGCTGTTCAATACCTCGATTACTTAAACGCCGAGTTTTTCGCGCAGCATCTCGACGTGGCCGGTGGCCTTGACGTTGTAGAGCGCGTGGGTGAGGACTCCGTCGCCATCAATCACAAACGTTGACCGGATGACGCCCTGAACCTCTTTGCCGTACATGTTTTTGGTGCCGAATGCGCCATACGCCTTGAGGGTTTCTTTGCTTTCATCTCCGAGCAACATGAACGGCAGGTTCTCTTGGTCGGTGAATTCCTGGAGGTCCTTGCCCGAGTCGGGTGAAACGCCGATGACGACGTATCCCTTGCTGGTGAAGGCGGCCATGTTGTCGCGGAAGTCACACGCCTGGGTCGTGCAGCCGGGGGTCATCGCCTTCGGGTAGAAGTAGACGATGACGTTCTGGCCCGCGAAATCCGCGAGCGAGTGGTGAGTTCCCGATGCGTCGGGAAGGGTGAATGCGGGGGCTTTGTCGCCAGCGTTAAGTGTCATGAGCCTAGGATACCTGAATCAATTCGCTAGATTTCGATAGGCAACTCGGCGGTGACGCGCGGAAACGACGACGATGAGTAGCTCCGCATCTCGGACGCGATAGACAATTCGATAGTCGCCCACTTTCACTCTGAACAGGTCTGTAAACCCCGTTAGCTTCTTTCTCGCGGGGGGACGAGGGTGATTGGAGAGTAGTTCTGTAGCCCGAAAAATTCGCTCACGTGTCGCGTGATCAAAACCTTTCAGGTTCTTAACCGCATCACGAGACCACGTAACGTGATACGGCTCAGTCACGGGTAATGCCAAGTTCGGCTGCGACCTCAGCCAACGTGTATGTGGGCTCACCGTTATCGACCTTTGCCAGGCTGGCGAGTGCCATCTCGATGTCCCGCGAATCTTCGAGCACCTGAAGCGCAAGTTTGGCGAGTGCGGCATCCATAACGGCGACGGTTGGACGACCGTGATCGGTGATGATGAGAGGCTCGTGGCGGGCGGCTTCGACCGTTTCAGCCCAGTTCTGACGGGCGTGTGATGATGTAACGGAGTTCATGTATAAATTGTACGATTTATACGTTTTACTATCAACCCTGTTCGAGTACGGCACGAACCTCGCCGACGAGAGTCTTCCACCTGGCATGTTCCTGCTTGCCGACAATCAGATAGTTCGTCACGAACCCGAAACTGGCGCGGTGGGTGGGGTCGGCGAAACCTGCCTGACCGCCGAACCCATCGTGACCGAACGACGCGGGGCTCAAGAGTGGCGATCGGGCTTCGCATTCGAGCATCACGCCGAACCCGCGCTCGGGCCACGGTCCGGCCTCGCCCCAGACGGAGGGTCCAGTGACTCGACGTTCTCGCAATATGTTTACGGTTTCATCGGATAAGACCCGCACACCACTAGTTGAGGTCACGGTTGATGACCACATCGCGGCCAATCCCCTCGCAGTCGAGATGCCGTTCGCGCCAGGAAGCATTGCCTGGTGCACGCGAGGGTCGTTGTAGCCGACGTTGGGGTGAATACCCGCACCGGCGGGAAACGCGTTCCCGAACGACATCGCGCGCGACTGCAAATCTGTCGGCGAGCCTGGTTCAAGAGGGCTTGCGAGGGGCCAGTCGGTCTCGACAAATTCCGCCACGCGCCGTTCATGTTTCGGCGGCAAACCAATCCAGGCCTCGACCCCGAGCGGGAGGGCGAGTTCTTCTTGCAGCATCGCGCTGAGACTTCGTCCGTCAACGCGGCGAACCAACTCGTCAACGAGCGTTCCGAAGGTGATCGCGTGATACCCGTAGCCCGTCCCGGGTTCCCACAGCGGTTCCTGAGAGAGTAGCTCGCGAACCACGCTGTCGTGGTCGAGCAATTGGTCGAGGGTCATGTCGTTGCGAACAGCCGAAAGGCCCGCGCGGTGCTCCATCAAACCCCGGACGGTAAGCGAGTTGCTGATCACGCCGAACTCTGGCCAAAACTCGATAAGTGGCGCATCGGGATCGAGCGCTCCAGATTCGACGAGCATGCCGACAAGAATCGATACCAGCCCCTTGGTGTTCGAGAACATGAGCGACAACGTGTCAGCAGCCCACGGAGCGCCTGGACGGGATTCGCCACCGTGCAGATCGATGACGCATTCGCCCTCAACCAAGACCGAGAACGCCGCGCCTCCCGCCGATTGGCTGTGGAGTATTTTGTCGAAAGAGTCGCGAATGTGTTCGAACGACGATGCGGTGAAACCGTGGATGCCCATGGCCACAGTTTAAGGTTTGACCTGATTGGGCACGTATTGGGCACGGTTTGGTTGAGGGGGGCAGGTTTGATATCGTTGTACCTTGCGTGGAAGCGCAATGCACCTCTAGCTCAATTGGCAGAGCAACTGACTCTTAATCAGTGGGTTCCGGGTTCAAGTCCCGGGGGGTGTACCAAGTAAAGACGGGCTAGTTGCCAGTGTTTCGGGCGGGTTCTAGCGTTTTTGTGCCGCTGTCTCACCGCGTGGTGATGACGGATACGGTGGCGTCACCGGCGTTGGTCACGTAGGCGGTTTTGCCGTTGGGGCTGAACGCAACCGAGGTAGGAAAATCGCCGACGTTGATTGGGGCACCCTGCACGGTGCCGGTTTTGACGTTGATCGCGGATACGGAGACGTCGCCCTGGTTTACGACGTATGCGGTTTTGCCGTCCGGGGTGAACGCAACCGAGATAGGAAAATCGCCGACGTTGATTGGGGCACCCTGCACGGTGCCAGTTTTGACGGTGATGACG
>WLEN01000034.1 GCA_009704225.1 Actinomycetota bacterium
AGTCCTTCGTGACGAATCGTGTTGGCGACGAACTTCATCTCGCCGTTTTTGGGCCAGAAGTCGAATTGGCCAAAGAGCCGTATCTTGTCGCCCGCCTTGAATTGCTCGCCCAAGGCGGTGACGCTCGAGCCATCGATCTTGCAATCAATTCGGGCCGTTTCGTCTTTCACGGTAAAGAACACGATCTGCTGCCAGGGTTTCCATTCGGCGATTTCGCCCTCGAGCCAGAACGACTTCCAGGCAGCGATTTTGTCGCGAGCGACTCGCGACGCGACACTCACCGACAGGGGCGTGATGTCGTCGGGTGCGTCCGTCATGGTTTAACCGTACCTGCCACCGCAGACGGCGGACGGTACTGTGGAAGCTTCTCGCGGAAAGGAATTCGATGCGTCCCGTTACCTATATCTATGACGACCTTGGCGCTCTCGACAACGCGGCGGGGATGATTCCCCTTCACCTACGCGACCTCGCGGTGATGACTCCCGAGACGGGTTTTGACGACGAGCCCATCGTGCTCGATGCGATGCCGAGCACCGACCACGGCGATGATTTTATGGACCGAATCATTGCGATGCTGACCGACCTACCCGTCGTGTTTACGATGTCCGCGCTTATCGGTGAGCGCACGGACGTCGAGGCGGCGTTGGGTGAACCGCTCACGAAAGCGACCCTAAATCTGGCCGGATTGCGCGCATCTCACGCCGCATTCGATGGAACCTATCACTGGGATTCCGACGACAACGGGCTGATTGTTGAATGGGAAAACAGCGAGAGCCTCGTCAGGTTGCATGTCCCAGACCCCCGCGAGGGAACAGATTTCATTCTCGTTGCAACCGGGCCCGACGGGAAGGTCGAGTGGCGGTCGATTGCTGACCTCACGGCCCTCATCTGAAACATAGACTGTAGTCGTGAGCACAGTGACGAACGGCAAAATCAACATTCAGTTGCGCGAGGCTCATCCCGTCCGCGATACCCCGCTGGTTGAGGTTCCCACTGACGCGCCGAAAAAGGTCCTCCTCGCCGCGCCGCGCGGTTACTGCGCAGGGGTAGACCGGGCAGTTGTTGCGGTCGAAAAAGCACTCGACCAATTCGGCGCACCGGTTTACGTGCGCAAGGAAATTGTTCATAACGTCGAGGTTGTCGCGTCGCTGACCGAACGCGGAGCCATTTTCGTCAACGAGGTCGACGAGGTTCCTCACGGTTCGCACTTGGTGTTCAGCGCCCATGGCGTCTCTCCGAAGGTCAAGAGCGATGCGTTCGACCGCAATCTCATGGCGATTGATGCAACATGCCCGCTCGTGACCAAGGTTCACCGGGAGGCGGAGCGATTTTCGCGAACCGGTTTTCACATTTTGCTCGTCGGCCACGAAGGTCACGAAGAGGTCGAAGGAACGATGGGCCACGCACCCGACCAGACGACACTCGTCAATAACCCCGATGAAGCCGACATCATCGAGGTCCCCGACAACGAGAATCTGATTTGGCTATCGCAGACAACACTGTCTGTCGACGAGACGATGGAGACCGTTCGACGTTTGCGCGCCCGATTCCCGCACCTTCAGGATCCGCCGAGCGACGACATTTGTTATGCGACCCAGAACCGCCAGGTTGCGATCAAGAAAATCGCGCCCGACTGCGACCTCGTTCTCGTGGTTGGATCATCAAACTCCTCGAATTCGGTTCGCCTCGTTGAGGTTGCGCTCGAGTCAGGCGCCCGCGCGTCGTACCGCGTCGATTATGCGAGCGAGGTCAAGCAAGAGTGGCTCGAGGGCGTCTCGACGATGGGTATCTCGTCAGGGGCGAGCGTTCCCGAATACCTCGTCGACGAGTTGCTTGCCGATATTCGCGCAGCCGGGTTCGCGCACATCGAGACGGTCACGACCGCAACGGAAGACCTCATGTTTTCCCTGCCGAAAGAACTTCGCGGTGAAAGCGATCGTCCTCTTGGAGGTCGTCGCTCGGACTAGCCACTAAGTTCGGGTCTCGATTTAGTTCGAAAGCTAAATCTTGCTGTCGTTCCGGAAAATCTCGAGGAGCTGCTCCACCTCATGGTCTGATTCGAGTGGGTGACGGAAGTGCGCGTGCTCCTTGATTCGATAATGGTTCCTGCGCCCGTTTTTAACGACCACGATGAATTCATCCCGCTCCAAATCGGCAACGATTCCCTGAACGGCGCGAAGACTTATTCCCAGCAAACTCGAAAGCTCCGAGAGCAACGCGTCCGGTTTTTGGGATACCTGAATCAGCACGCGAGCGTGGTTGGAGAGAAGCGTCCATTGTTTGTTTGGCACAGCCGAAATTCTAATAGACACTAGAAATAACGAAAAAAATTGCGTATATTTAAAGCGTGCCAATCAATCTTGAAACTGTGACTTCAAACCTCACATCCGTCAGCATTTTGGTTTTTGCTCTTGGATTCTTAGCCGCACAGTTTTCGGCCAAGGTTCGACTTCCCGCGCAGGTTTATGAGACCATCACCCTCTTTTTTCTCGTTGCGATTGGGCTCAAGGGTGGAGTTGCACTGAATCAGCACTGGTCGGTTGAGATGATCCTTCCAGTAATCGTCTCTGTGTGTCTTGGCGCGTTGATTCCTTTTGCCGCCTATTGGGTGTTGGGAATAGTGTCCCGCATCGACCCGCTCAATCGAGGGTCTATCGCCGCTCATTACGGTTCGACATCTCTCGTGACCTTCACCGCAGCCTTGTACTTCCTGGACTCGCAGGCCATCGAATACGAGAGTTATCTCACCAGCCTTCTCGTTGTGTTGGAAATTCCAGGAATCATCGTGGGCATCAGCCTCGCCTTGCGAAGTCAACCTAAAGCAAAAGACGCTTCTGGATTCGGCAAAGCCGTTCGTGAGGTCTTTACAGGCGCGACCGTGTTTGTTCTCGTGGGCGCGACGCTCGTCGGTGTTTTGGCCGGACCACGGGGCTACGCCCCTGTCGAACCGTTCTTTACGGGGTTGATACCCGGGTTACTCGTGCTCTTTCTACTTCATCTCGGTCACGTAGCTGGGTCTCATGTCGCTGATTTGCGCAAGGCAGGCTTCGGACTCTTCGCCTTTGGAATTCTGTTCCCGCTCGCCATGGGTGCTGTTGGGGCAGCCGTCGGTATCGCTATTGGACTGACTTCCGGCGGTGCGACAGTTCTCGCAACTCTTGTTGCGAGCGCGTCCTACATTGCTGCTCCCGCCGCGGTGTCGATCGCTCTTCCCAAAGCCAACCTGTCGTTGGCCATCGCACCGAGCATCGGGGTCACTTTCCCGTTCAACTTGACGGTGGGAATTCCGTTGTACTTCCTCATGGCCACGTGGCTGGAAACGTTGCTCTAGCGAAGGAATTCGAGCACGTCGCGCGCGTTGTCTTGTGCGTTTAGGGTTCCGTCGATGCGTATTTCTGCGTGGGTTGGATTCTCGTACACCGCCCCTACTCCCGTGAGGTTGGGTAGCGACCCCGACGCCGCTTTCGCATAAAGGCCCTTTGAGTCGCGCTCTGCGCACACGTCGAGTGGTGTATCCAGCCAGACCTCGACGAATTCACCGTCGACGAAGAGACTGCGTGCCATCTCGCGGTCGGTTTGATACGGGCTGACTGATGCGATTACGACGACCAACCCCGCGTCAACCATGAGCCGACCAACTTCGGCGAGTCGTCTGACATTTTCGGCCCGATCGCCCTCGGTGAAACCGAGGTCCCGATTCAAGCCGTGGCGCAGATTGTCACCGTCGAGGATGTAGCTGTGGAATCCGGCGGTGTGGAGTTTCTTTTCTAATTCGTTCGCAAGGGTCGACTTTCCAGATCCGGGAAGACCGGTGATCCATATGGCGCGAGGCGAGTGGCCCTTCTGCGCGGTTCGCGCTGCTTGATCGATATCAAAGTGTTCCGAGCCCACATTCTGCCCGCGACGCAGCGGGTGCTTAACCATTCCTGCACCGACCGTGGCACGCGTCAGTCTGTCAACAACGATGAAGTTGCCGTGGCTTCGAGTTACCTGATAGTAACTATCGAGCGCAAGCGGGGTGCTGAGACTGATGTGAACCTCGGCGATATCATTTGCGTTCAGAGAGGAGGCGGCTTCATGCGCTCCTGTTTCAACATTGATTCGGTGGCGAATATCTGTCACTGCCATGTCGGTGCGGGTGAACCCATTGATTAGCACGTACGACCGATTCGTAACGAGCGGTGAAGTGTCCAGCCACACGAGATTTGCTTGAAAACTGTCTGTGGGGATAGTCGAATCAGCCGTTTTCTCGATGACGTCTCCGCGGGACGCATCGACGTCGCGAGCGAAGACCAACGTCACCGCGTCTCCCAGCACCGCAGTCTCGCGTGAGCCATCGAATGTGACAATGTCGTCCACGACGGTCACTGTTCCACGGGGAAGAATCACAACCTCATCGCCACGGGACAGTATCCCGGACGTGACGGTGCCGGCAATTCCACGGAAATTGTCATCACGAGAAACGATCTGAGCGTTGAATCGAGCACGGCTTTCTCGAACATAGCGGTCGGAACGATAGGCATTGATTTCATCGAGCAGGGTGTTGCCGTCGTGCCAAGACAGCGCGTCGGTTCGCACGGTGACGTTGTCGCCCGCGAGTGCGCTCAGTGGAATGAACGTCACGTCGTGAACGCCCAGGCGTGCGATGATCGGCAGGAGTTCGGAACGAAGATTCTCGAACACCTCGGCACTGTAATCGACCGCATCCATTTTGTTGATAGCAACGATGATCTTGTGAACGCCAACTAGCGAGCAAATCGAGAGATGGCGAAGTGTTTGAGGACGAATCCCTCGATGAGCATCAACGATGACCAGTCCAATCTCTGATCGAGACGCCGCCACCACCATGTTTCGGGTGTATTCCTCGTGTCCCGGCGCGTCCGCGATGATTAGTCGGCGTTCGCTCGTGAGCGTCATGGATCGGTAGGCCACGTCAATTGTGATTCCCTGTTCGCGCTCGGCTTCCAGGCCGTCAGTCAACAAACTGAAATCGATCTCGCCAACGGGAATGAGCGAACCAGAGCGTCGTTGCGTTTTTGCTTGATGGAGAGTGTCGAGTGGAATCGAATCCGTCTCGGCGAGCAATCGTCCGATGAGAGTGCTTTTGCCGTCGTCTACGCTGCCGCACGTGACGAGTCGAATAACTGAATCCGCGCTCACTAGAAGTACCCCTCTGTCTTCTTCTTTTCCATCGAATCTTCGTTTTCGCCATCGATGAGGCGGCTCGCGCGCTCGCTCAGTTGGGTTCCCGTGACTTCACTGACGACATCGGCGATCGTGGTCGCATCAGATTCGACGGCGGCGGTGAGGGGATAACAACCGAGCGTGCGGAAACGAACCATCAATTCCTCTGGCGCCTCACCATCGTTGAGCGGGTAGCGCTCGTCATCAACCATGATGAGTTGCGAACCTCGGTGAACGACCGGTCGTTTTTTTGCGAGATAAAGAGGATTAATTTTGATGTTTTCCCGTTCAATGTATGTCCAAATGTCAACTTCGGTCCAGTCAGAGATGGGGAACACGCGCATAGTCTGGCCTTCACCGAGCAGCGGATTGTAGGTGCGCCACAATTCTGGGCGTTGGGATCGCGGGTTCCAGCGGTGGCCTGGTTCCCGAACACTCATGACACGTTCCTTCGCGCGACTTTTTTCCTCGTCGCGACGTGACCCGCCAATTGCGGCGTCAAATCCATGAACGTCCAATGCCTGCTTGAGCGACTCGGTATTCATGATGCGAATGTATTCGGATATTCCGTTGCTGAAGGGGGTCACGCCGGCATCGATGCCGTCCTGGTTAACATGTGCGATGAGGTTGAGCCCAAGCTCTTCGACGACCTCGTCGCGAAAACTGATCATCTCTTTGAAGTTCCATGTCGAATCGACATGCAACAAAGCAAATGGAATCTTGCCAGGGTGAAAGGCCTTGCGGGCGAGATGCAAAATCACCGTCGAATCTTTTCCTATGGAATACAAAAGGACTGGATTCGAGAATGCGGCCGCAGTCTCGCGAATAATCTCGATTGCTTCGTTTTCTAGGGCAGAGACGATATGCGAACTACTTTTCATGCTTTAGAGCATATCGTTTTACGAAAAAAAATGCACCCTTTGCAAGGCTCGATCTACTTCACTGCGTGCCCGGCCGAGCCGAGCTGCTTTGCGTAATCGACAACCCGTGACGCCATTGCTGTTTCGGCGAGTTTTCCCCACGAACGCGGGTCATAGACCTTCTTGTTGCCGACCTCACCGTCAACCTTGAGAACTCCGTCGTAGTTGCGGAACATCGTGTCGGCGACCGACCGGGTGAATGCGTACTGAGTGTCGGTGTCGAGGTTCATCTTGACGACTCCGTTGCGGACCGCCTCGAAGATCTCGTCCTCGGTCGAACCCGAACCGCCGTGGAATACGAGGTCGAGGGGCTTTGCCTCGGTGCCGTACTTTTTCGCGAGACCGTCCTGAATGTCGGCGAGGATCTCGGGACGTAGCTTTACGTTTCCTGGCTTGTACACGCCGTGCACGTTTCCAAAAGTGAGAGCAGCCATGTAGCGGCCGTTGTCACCGAGTCCGAGCGCGTCGACCATTGCGATTGCGTCGTCGAGCGTCGTGTACAGGTTTTCGTTGATGTCGTGACTGACGCCATCTTCTTCACCACCGACAACGCCGATTTCGACCTCGAGGATGGCGTTGATGTTCTTGGTCTTTTTAAGCATCGATTGTGCGATTTCGAGGTTCTCGGCCAGAGGAACAGCCGAACCGTCCCACATGTGCGACTGGAAAATGGGGTTACGCCCCGCCTTGACTTCTTCTTCACTCGCTTCGATGAGCGGAAAAACGAAACCATCGAGGGCGTCCTTGGGGCAGTGGTCGGTGTGTACTGCAACGGTGACGGGATACGACTTCGCGACCTCGTGGACGAATCTGGCCATCGCGAGAGCTCCCGTTGCACGCGCTTTGACGGTGTGCCCGGCGAAGAAGTCAGCGCCGCCCGTCGTGACCTGAAGAATTCCGTCGGAACCCGCCTCGGTGAGACCCTGCAATACGGCGTTGATTGTCGACGACGACGACACATTGATCGCGGGGAATGCGAAGATATTCTTCTTTGCGGTGTCCAGCATCTCGGCGTATTGGTCCGGTGTTGCGACGGGCATGGTTCTCCTTGAAATGTTGGGCAAGCGCGCGCGTTCATTCTACTGTTGGGGGCTTACGGATAGTCTGGAGTCACACCGATCCACTCGACGACGTCGCATTGCATGTGACACAGGGGATTTCCATGACAAATCAATTCGCCCATCCGGATCGCAACCTCGCCCTCGAACTGGTGCGCTCGACCGAAGCGGC
>WLEN01000035.1 GCA_009704225.1 Actinomycetota bacterium
CGACATCGTCGAGACGCTGGAATCCTCCCCCACCGCCGCTCGTGCCGCCGAACAGCTCGACATCGAGATCGGCCAGGTCTGCAACTCGCTTGTGTTCAACGCGGACGGTCAACCCCTGCTAATTCTCGCGTCGGGCGGCCACAAGGTTGACACCGATCGCGTGGCGGCCCACATTGGTGCGACCTCGATTCACCGACCCGATGCGGATTTTGTGCGAGAACACACGAGCCAACCGATTGGTGGGGTTGCGCCGGTCGGGCATCCCACGCCTCTGCGCACGATTGTCGACACGGCACTTGGCAACTGGGATATCGTGTGGGCGGCCGGTGGTCACCCGCATTACGTTTACCCAACGTCGTTTGAAGAACTTGTTCGTATTACGGGTGGCGAGCCGCTCGACGTCGGGGTGCGGGACGTAACTGCGTGAAACGCCTCGGCCTGTTGGGAGGTATGTCGTGGGAATCCTCTATCGAATACGAACGGATAATCAACCAGTTCGTGCGTCGCAAACTGGGTGGATTGGCTTCCGCCGACCTCATCATCCGATCCTTCAATTTTGCCGACATTGAAAAGCTGCAGGCTGAGAACGCGTGGGAGATGGCGGGAATCGTCCTGGGCGACGCGGCACATGAATTGGAGCTAGCTGGTGCGGACGCCATCGTCTTATGCACGAACACGATGCATGCCGTTTCGGACGCAATCGAAAGTGCTGTGTCAATTCCCTTGATTCATATCGCGGAAGCGACAGGATCCGCCATACAACAATCAAAACTCGACACGGTTGCTCTTCTCGGAACGAGATACACCATGGAGAAAGAATTTTATGCGGGCAGAATCCGAGACAAGTTCCAGGTTAACGTCATCATCCCCAACGAGCGAGACCGAGCCACTATCCACGACGTCATCTACAGCGAACTGGTTCAGGGTGTTATCAACTCTGAGAGTCGCTACCGCTACCAGGAGATAATCCAACTGATGGTTGCACAGGGCGCGCAAGGCATCATCGCTGGATGCACCGAAATTGAACTCCTTTTGTCAGAGCGCGACGTTCCGGTTCCTTACTTCCCCACCACACATATTCACGCGACCGCTGCTGCTACCTTTGCGCTTAGCGATTAGCATCGCGGGAATCTGTGTTCAAGCCTGGTGTCGGGCGAGGAAGTCTCGAATCGCTGCGCCAGTCTCGATGGGTTTTTCGTAGTGCACGAGATGTCCGACGTCCTCCAGAACGTGCAATTCAGCATTGGGAAACTCTTTCTGAATAGACCGTTGAACCTGAATCGGAGTGATGTCATCCTGGTCGGCGGCAATCAAAAGAACTGGTCGTGTGACTTTGGAGGCATAGTCCGCAACGGTCGCAGTCGTCGACACGGTGAACGCGGCAACCAGCGAATCCCGATCCGAGTAGCTCGAGAAATACCGCGCATGTTGGTCGTGAATCCAACGCCGAAGTACCGGTTCGCGTGATTTTGTCAACATCACACTCATCGCTCGAACGAAAAGAGGGTTTCCCAGCCAGGCAACCCCAAGTCCCTCGGGCAAGAGCCGACCGACTTTGTACCAGAGGGCTGCGAGGTTCGCGGCGACACGCTTCGGTCCAGTCAAGGCTCGCTGAGAAATTGGGTTCACGAGGATGATCGGAGCCGTTCCTGCGCCGAAGAGAGCGTTGGTTACGACAATCGAGCCGAACGAGTGTCCAAGCACGACGCATTCTTGGGTTTGCGTTGCTGTCAGGAAAGCCCGAAGCCATCGCCCGTAGTCGTCGATGGACGATACGCCGGTCGGCCACGAACTGCTGGAACCGAAGGCAGGGATGTCTGGAATAAGAATGCGGTATTCGGGCAAGGCGTCGGCGATCAGTTGCAGACCGTGGTGGTCGCCGCGAAAGCCGTGCACGAAAACTAACGTCTCTGCGCCCGCGGACGACGGGTACTCCCACCAGTACGACGTCGTATTGTCGACCTCGATAACGTGCACGATTCCTTCTCGGGCATCGAGCTGTCCGGCATAAGGGTTCGGAACGACCACTCTTTCAGTGTAGGACGCTGGTTGCTTCGCTTCATGGTTTCATGACCACCCCGCGCGTAGGCTGAACTCATGAGCTCATGGGAACGACTGGGGGTCTTTGACCTCGAAACCACTGGACTGGACGTCACGCAGAGTCGGATTGTTACCGCATTCGTCGGAGTGCTTGATTCGAGCGGTGAACTCATCGAATCGCGAGCGTGGATCGCTGACCCCGGAGTCGAGATCCCAGAGGCTGCAGCCAACGTTCACGGTTTCACGACGGAACGCGCACGTACCGAGGGACGCCCCGCCGCCGAGGTGGTTGCCGAAATCGTTGAACGTTTGCGCGAATTGTTCGCAGAGGGAACGCCCGTCGTCGCGTACAACGCGTCCTACGACTTCTCGCTACTGCACCACGATGCAATTCGCAATGGTGTCACTCCCCTCGACACCCCGAAACCCATCGTCGATCCTCTCCTCATCGATAAGAAGGTCGACACCTATCGCAAGGGCTCTCGCACACTGCAAGCGGCGTGTGACTTGTATGGCATCGACCTTGGCGCGGCGCATGATTCGGAGGCCGATTCGGTCGGTGCTGGTCGCGTGTTCAAGGCCCTCCAAGTGAAATTCGCGTCCGCCCCCGAAATGCAGTTGTCCCCCGACGAACTGCATGAGGCTCAAATCGTTTGGGCAAAAGCCCAGGCCGAGTCGTTCGCGAAATGGCTCGCGACTAAGGGCGAAACGTCGCGGCGGGTCGGTGACGGGATCTGGCCAGTTTTCCGTAACGACGAGGAAATACCGATGGTCAATGTCGTCTACTGAGGCGAAAAGCTCAACTTAACGACAAAGGCCACGCGAGTCGCGTGGCCTTTGTGACGAAAGCGGGGATTACTGCCCGAAGCCCTCGTAACGCTTATTGAACTTCTCAACGCGACCAGCCGAGTCCATGATGCGCTGCTTACCCGTGTAGAACGGGTGCGAGGCTGACGAGATTTCTACGTCAATCACGGGGTAGTCGGTGCCGTCGATCGAGACGGTCTTCTCTGACGTTGCCGTCGAACGCGTGAGGAACATTTCGCCGCTCGCGAGATCGCGAAAAACGATCGGTGCGTAGGTGGGGTGGATTTCAGCCTTCATGATGTCCTTTTAAGATGCGGGGGCGCGTGTGCGCAACACTCAACTGTATCAGAAGAGAAATCGTGCTGCTAATCTCCGTGCGCGACGAAACGTCCAGCACGACCGTGACGGGGCGCACCGCCCCAGCACGTCACGCGCTATCCTGATAGTTCCATTGCGAAGGAGTTTGCGTGAGTCGTTTCATCGTGGTCTGCGACGTCGACTCGACTCTTATCAACGACGAAGTCATTGACCTTCTTGCCGATGCGGCGGGTTCTGGCAACGAGGTCGCGGCTCTCACCAAGCGAGCGATGCGTGGCGAGATCGACTTCGCTGAAGCGCTCGCCGAACGTGTCGCCACGTTGCGCGGAACCCCGGCGACGGTACTCGATGACGTTCTTGGCGCTGTCACGGTCACCACCGGGGCTCGCCAATTGGTCCACGCCGTTCATGAAGCCGGCGGGTATATCATCGCCGTGTCTGGCGGCTTCCACGAGATTCTCAACCCCATCGCGACACAGTTGGGACTCGATGCCTGGGTCGCCAACAGCCTCGAAGTGATCGACGGGCTGCTCACGGGACGAACCTACGGACCGTTGATTGACGCTGCAGCGAAAGCAAACTTTCTCACGGCCTACGCAAAGAAGAAACGGATTCCTCTTTCCAGCACGATCGCGGTCGGTGATGGTGCGAACGACCTCGCCATGATGAACATCGCCGGACTATCCGTCGGGTTCTGCGCAAAGCCCGACGTTCGACAGGCTGCCAACGTGAACATCGACGTGCGGGATTTAGCCCTGGTCGCCCCATTCTTCGGTCGACGCGCTAGCTAATCCTTTGGTTAGTGGCCCATCCCAAGTCCGCCATCGACGGGGATGACGGCACCCGAGATGTATGCGGCGTCGTCAGAGGCGAGCCATGCGACGACGGAGGCCACTTCTGCCGGCGTCGCAAAACGACCAGCGGGAATCGTGCGCTTGTATTCGGCCTGTTGTTCGGCGGGCAACGCGGCTGTCATGTCGGTTTCGATGAAGCCCGGCGCAACAACGTTCGCCGTTATCCCACGAGACGCTAGTTCGCGCGTCAGCGAACGAGCGAATCCCACGAGCGCGCTCTTGGATGACGCGTAGTTGACCTGACCGGCACTTCCCAGAAGTCCGACTACCGACGAGATGAAAATGACGCGCCCGAACCGCTGCTTGATCATCGACGTGATAGCCCGTTTAACCAGACGGAACGACCCGGTGAGGTTGGTGTCGATGACCGATTCGAAGTCCTCGTCAGACATCCGCATGAGGAGAGTGTCCTTCGTGATGCCCGCATTGGCGACGATGACCTCGATTGGCCCTAGCTTTTCTTCTACCGTCGCAATTGCCGCGGTGAGTGAATCGCCGTCAGTGACGTCCGCGATTACGGTGAGGCTCCCCTTGGGGCCTTCGCCCGAACGCGCAGTCACGGCGACACGATGGCCGAGTTCGATGAACTTTTCGGCGATAGAAAAGCCAATCCCCCGGTTTCCGCCGGTTATGAGTACGGTGCGTGCTGTCGTCATGGTTACCAGCGTAGTGGCGGGCGTAGACTTGAGAAATGACTCCGGAGACGCAATCCCTTACGTCGTTGCCTGTTTCTCCGAACGAGGAACGAAAAACGCGATTGGGCCAGTATCTGATTGCGATGGGACTTCGACTCGTTTGCTTGTTTCTGTGCTTCGTCACTCCTGGTTGGTGGGTCCTGCTTCCCGTGGTGGGTGTCGTCGTCTTGCCTCTCGTCGCGGTCGGTCTTGCCAATGTGGTCAATTCTCGATCGTCGAAATCCGTTCGCTCCCGCGAATCCAACGTTCCGAGCCTGACGAGTTTCACTCCGTGAACCCATGGCGGCTTGCCGTCACCCCGCGGTGGTGGGGCATTTTGGGATTCACCGTTGTGTTCGCTGTCGCCTGTGTGTGGCTCGGTGAATGGCAGTTCGACCGTCGTTCGCAAGCTCAGGCGGCGATCGCACTTCTCGATGCGAATTACGACCAGTCGGCAGTAGATCTCACGACGATTCTCGAAACCCCAGCGGAGTTCGACGTTTCCGAGAAATGGCGAAGCGTTCGAGTCACGGGCGAATACCTGTCGTCCGACATCATCTATGTTCGAACGCGCTCGGGACCGGGCGGAATCGGATTCGAGCAGCTAGCCCCGTTGCAAACATCGAGTGGCACGGTGTTTGTCGTCAACCGCGGATGGGTACCTGCCAACGGTGACAATTCGGCTCCTGCTGAAACTCCCGCCGTTCCATCAGGAGTCGTCGAGATCACAGCACATCTGATTCCCGGCGAAAAACAGATTGCCGGGCGCGATGCCCCCGCCGGGCAAATTGCCACGATCAACCTCGAGACGATCGGCGACCGTGTCAATGAAGACGTTTACCGCGGTTGGTACGGCCGGCTCGCGGCCGAGTCCCCCGCTTCTCCCGCGGGGGCTCCGTGGGAAAAGCCCGTGCTCGACGAGGGCCCCCACTTGTCGTATGCCTTGCAATGGTATGTTTTCGCACTCATGGGGTTTTTTGGCTACGGCTGGGTGTTGCGCAAAGAGGCCAGAGGGGAAGCCGCTCCCGCACCAAAGGTCCGCCGTCGCCGGAGCGACGAAGATATCGAAGACGCAGCGCTCGACGCTACGCGAGTTCAATAAGTTCCTGATAGTCCTGACTCCACAGGTCTTCGAGACCGTCGGGCATGATGAGCACTCGCTCGGGGTTGAGTGCTTCAACGGCGCCTGGATCATGGCTCACGAGGACAACTGCGCCCTTGTAGTGAGACAGCGCTCCGAGAATTTCATCGCGTGAGGCGGGGTCAAGGTTGTTTGTGGGTTCGTCGAGAATCAGGACGTTGGCGCTCGAGACGACGAGGGTCGCGAGTGCGAGTCTGGTCTTTTCTCCACCAGAAAGCACTCCAGCGGGTTTCGTCGCATCATCACCCGTGAAGAGGAAGGACCCGAGTACTTTCCGCGCCTCAGTCTCTCCAAGGCTGGGTGACGCTGACATCATGTTCGCTAGGACGGACTGCTTGATGTCGAGGGTTTCGTGTTCTTGCGCAAAATATCCGACTCGAAGCCCGTGACCGGCATCGACCGCACCGGTGTCGGGAGCGTCGACTCCCGCGAGGATGCGCAACAACGTCGTTTTGCCAGCGCCGTTCAATCCGATCACCACGACCTTTGAACCCTTGTCAATCGCCAGATCGACAGCGGTGAAAATCTCGAGAGAACCGTACGACTTGGACAGATTGTGCGCCATGATCGGCGTTCGACCGCACGGCGCTGGGTCAGGGAACCTCAACTTCGCAACCCGGTCTTGGGCGCGAACATCCTCGAGCCCCGACAACATCTTCTCTGCCCGAGCCACCATCTGGTGGGCCGCGGCGGCTTTCGACGCTTTCGCACCGAATTTTGCGGCCTGCAACTGAAGGGTGGTTGCCTTCTTTTCGACGTTCGCTCGTTCCTTCTTGCGACGTTCTTCGTCAGCTTCACGCTGCCGAAGATAGTGTTTCCATCCCATGTTGTAGACGTCAAGTCGCTCGCGGTTTGCGTCGAGATAGAACACGCGGTTCACGGTTTCGGTCACGAGTGCGACATCGTGCGAGATGACAATCACGCCGCCCTTGTAGTTGGCGAGGAAATTGCGCAACCAGACAACGGAGTCGGCGTCGAGGTGGTTTGTCGGTTCATCGAGAATCATCGTCTCTGCATCGCTGAACAAGATGCGGGCTAATTCGATTCGCCGGCGTTGTCCGCCGGAGAGCGTGTCGAGGGGCTGACCGAGGACGTGGTCGGGCAGTCCGAGGTTGTTGGCAATCGATGCCGCCTCTGCCTCGGCCGCATATCCCCCGAGCGACGTGAATCGGTCAGTCAGGTTTCCGTATTTCGACATAGCCTGAGCGGCGATGTCGGGGTCATCCGCACCCATGAGTTTCGTTGCGTCTTCCATTTGTACGAGGATCGAACCGAGGCCGCGCGCGTCAAGAATTCGGGTACGCGCCAGTTGAGTCGGATCGCCCGTCCGGGGATCCTGCGGAAGATAGCCGAGTTCACCTCGGATCGACACGTTTCCACCGTTGGGGAGCACATCTCCCGCCAGAA
>WLEN01000036.1 GCA_009704225.1 Actinomycetota bacterium
CTCTGGGTTGGTGGCGACTTCGTGACCGACGGTAAGAACTGGGGCGAGTGGGTCAAGGCCAACTTCCCCGACGGTGCAAACATCTTGTTCTTGTCAGGTCCGGCTGGAAACAGCCAGGGTGTCGACGAGCGCACGGGCTTTGAATCCGTTCTCGGTGACGGAACCGGTATCTACAAGTACATCGGTGAGCAGCCCTTCGAAGTTACCAACTGGGATGCAGCACTCACTCAGAAGGTACTCACCGCCGCCATCGCAAAATACGACCAGATCGACGTGATCATGTCTGACTTCGGTCCGGTTATGGTCTCGTCGCTTGGTGAGTTCACCAAGAGTGGCCGTTCAATTCCTGCACTCGCAACGTCGGATGGAAACATCCTTGGTTGCTTCTACGAAGACAACAAGGACGCCAACCCCGACTTCAAGTTGATGACCGTTGCTACGGGTAACGACCACGTGCGTCTTGCAGTTCAGCACGCTGTTGCCCTCGCAACCGGTGGTGTCGTTCCTACGGCCACCGCCTTCGCTGGACCGGTGTTCGAGGACTCCACGTCAACGGACAAGCCTGTACAGTGCAACCGCGACATCGACCCCTGGACCTTCCTCTCAGCTCAGCTGAGCGGCGAGGCCCAGCAGGCGTTGCTCGGTCAGTAATAGGCTCCAACAGTAATGACGGGCACTGGGCCGGCTTAGCGATAAGTCGGCCCAGTGCACCATCTCAACCAATAGAAATACCAGGAGAAGCAGAGTGGCTCAGAGCAAATCGGACAACGTGGTTATGGAACTGCGTGGGATCTCCAAGGATTACTCGGGCGTGCCCGCCCTGACAGATGTAAGCCTGCAGATCAAGGCCGGGGAAGTTCACGCACTACTTGGCGAAAACGGTGCGGGTAAGTCGACCCTGATGAATGTTGCCTCGGGAACCGTTGCCCCGTCTCAAGGCGACCTCATCGTTCTTGGAGAGCGATACGACGCTCTCACGCCTGCTCTGGCCAACAAACTCGGCATTGCCATCGTTCACCAACATCCAGCCGTGTTGAATGACCTCACCGTGTTGGAAAACTTGCAAGTCGCTCTGCCCAGTTCCATTTTTGCCGGTCGTGCTGCCGAAACAGTCGGAGCTGAGCTTCTCGAGCGGGTCGGGCTGAAGATATCGCTGAATCTGCGTGTCGAAGACCTGACTATTGCACAAAAGCACTTGCTTGAAATTGCAAAAGCATTGGCAACAGCGCCCAAAATTTTGGTTCTCGATGAGCCAACCGCCGCACTCGGCCAGGACTCCGTGGAACTTCTGTTCCAACTCATCGCCAAGGAAATCGCAAAGAAAACCGCTGTGATTTACATCACCCACCGACTTGCGGAAGTTCGCCAACTTGCCGACATTGTTACGGTGCTACGCGACGGACTGCTCAGGACTACTTCGCCGATCAACAAGATCACCGATGCTGAACTTCTGGCTCAGATCGTCGGCCGAGAACTAAAATCCACTTTCCCCGCCAAGCGCCCCGAACCCTCTGGCGTCAAACCAAACCTTGTGGTCACGGGTCTAACGGGAAACGGCTTCACGGATGTCAGCATCCAATCATTCCCGGGGCAAATCATCGGTATTGCCGGCGTCATCGGAAACGGTCAGTCGCAATTCTTGAAGGCGTTATCCGGTCAAGCAGAATTCACTGGTTCCATCGAAATTAACGGTGAATCCAAAACCGCACGACAACTCAACGGTAAGGCGGCACTCATGCCGGCCGACCGCCAGCGCGAGGGTGTCATGATGCGTATGTCGGTTCGAGAGAACTCGGCCCTGTCGTCGCTGAAAAAGTTCAAACAATTTGGACTCTTGAGCCGCAAAAAGGAAGTCACCGAAGTCCATGACACTCTCAGTTCGCTGTCCATCAAGGCACCGAGCCTCGAGGCGCCAGTTTCCGCACTGTCCGGTGGAAACCAGCAAAAAGTGGTCATGGCGCGTGCTCTGTTGTCGAACCCAGTCATGATTCTGGCAGATGAGCCGACTCAGGGCGTCGACGTCGGTGCCCGTTTAGAACTTTACGATATCTTGCGTAAGGCATCGGCGGATGGAATTCCTGTGGTGGTTGCGTCATCAGACGCCAAGGAACTAGAAGGTCTCTGTGACACCGTGTACGTGTTGTCACGTGGACAGGTCGTCAAAACCCTGCACGACGGTGAAAACCGTGAAGAGGCGATGATCGAGGCCGCCGTTACCTCAACCACCAAGGTGATTCGACTGGAACGTGAAGTTCGCGAACAGAAGTTGGGGAGCGAAACGTTTGTCGAAAAGTTCCGCCGATTCCTTCGAGGCGACTATGCGCCGCCCGTCATGCTCGCCCTGGTGATGATCGCCGTGGCCGCAATAATCTTGCCGGGTAGCTCAACGTACCTCGGTGACTTCAACATCAAATCAATGTTGCTACTCGTCAGTGTGCTTGCTTTTGTCGGCATTGGTCAAACAACGGTCATGATGACCGGCGGTATTGATTTGTCTACCGGTCCGTTGGCTGGGTTCTTGGTGGTCATCGCCTCTTTCTACATGAATGACGATTCTCCCCTTACCGCGGTGGTCATGGGGCTCGCGACGATGGCGCTAGTGGCGGCATTAGTCGGTTTGATAAACAGTTCCTTGATTAGGTTCGTGAAATTCACGGCAATTGCCGCAACCCTGACGACGTACATTGCCATCGGAGGTTTCGCTTTCATTTTGCGCCCCGAGCCGGGAGGTCTCATCAGCCAGGCTATCGCCGAGTCGATGAAATCAACGCTCGGACCGATCCCGTACGTATTCGTCGCCGCTGCGATCGCGGCAGTTGGAATGGAGTACCTGCTCCGAAAGTCTCGCTGGGGTTGGAATCTGCGTGCGGTTGGTTCAAATGAAGAGTCCGCCCGCAAAATCGGAATCAACGTCAATCGCACGATAATCGGGGCATACGTTGTTTCCTCGTTGTTCGTCTTCGTGGGATCGATTCTTCTCGCTATCCAACTGGGCATCGGTGACGCTACTCAAGGTGTTACGTACACCCTGACGGGAATTACTGCGGTTGTCCTCGGTGGAACCTCATTGATGGGCGGACGTGGAACCTACATCGGTACGTTGATGGGTTCCGTTTTGCTCATTCAGGTGCTCAACGCCACCGTGTTCCTCGATCTCGACCAAAAATGGCAGTACTGGCTGCAGTCGGGACTCATCCTGATAGCAGCAATCGTCTACAGCGTTGCACGTGCACGAAAGACACGCCTCAAAAGGGCGTAGCCGCCGTAGTTTGTGCATCGGGGTTCTCGAAAGAGAGCCCCGATTTACGTTCAGAGAAATTGTCTAGCGAATCTTCTTTTGCCGCGTCAATTCGGCGACGGCAGACCAGTCAAGGTCTTTGATGTCTGGGTCTACGAGTGCCTGCTCAAACAATTGATGAAGCACGGTGGCCACCGGAAGCGTGAGTCCCAAGCTTGTCGCTGCATCCTCAACAAGCTTCACGTCCTTGAGGCCGAGTGCCATCGAGAATCCGCGCGGTGTATATGCGCGATTGACAATCATTGGGCCATATCCGGCGTACGCGGAACCTGTGAACGCTGTGTGCGTCAAAATTTCCATGAAGGTGTTCGCGTCGACTCCAGCGGATTCCACCAATGCCACCGACTCTCCAATGGCCTGGAGTGCATGAATCAAGTTGTAATTAACGCCTAGTTTGACGAAATTTGATTTGGCGTGGTCTTCACCAACATTCCAATGCTGAGCAGCGACCTTGTCGAAAATCACTCCGGCGGCTTCGATGTCCTCGGCTTTCCCCGCCGCGACGACAAGCAGCTTGCCGCTAGTGATTGCGATGGGACGGCCGAGTACAGGCGCCGCAATGTACCCAATTCCGTGCTTGCTGTGACGTTCGGCCAGCGTCTCTGACGCAGCCGGGCTCAACGTAGACATATTGATGTGGATCGCTCCGGGCTCGGCTTTCTCGAGGCGTTCGTCGCTGAAAACATCCAACGCTGCGTCATCATTACTGAGCAATGACATGAAGAAGTCATTGTGCAGTGCCTCGGCTAATTCAACCTGTCGCGCACCTTTGCTGAGAAGCTCCTCGACGTCTTTAGCGGAGCGATTCCAGATATCAAGGTCGAAGCCCTGGTCGAGCAGTCGGTGCGCCATAGCCGTACCCATCGACCCAAGGCCGATGATCGAGACGCGAGTTTTTTCTGCCACGAGCTATCCCATCAATTCATTGCGAACAAATTCAAGTTCCCGACTGACGTACTCAATAATGTCGCCGGTTTTCAGTTCTGGAGGTAAAACATCCCACGTGTAGGTTTCGATTTCCAGGTGATCCGAAAGCGGGGTTGCACGGTGCATGGCGAGAGCCTCTTGGACTCCAAAGCGAGTGGTGCGAAACGGACCGAGCTCTTCGAGGAATACGGGCACATGAAAGTGCGTGCGCATCTCACTGGGGACCGGATTTGCCTCGTATGCGTCGAGCGCCTCGCCAAGGTTCAAGAACTTGGTGATCGTGCCGTCTTGCTTAAGTGATGTCTGGCTGAGGTAAATCGTGTCCGTGAAGCGCCGAAGCGCTTCAATCTTGTCGTGCGTGAGTTCTTCAACCCACAACGATGACGCTTCTTGAAGTTTGAAGATTGGAATGCCGGCGCCAACTATTTTGTTTAGTGAGTCCGTGATGTTTTCGAAACCAACTGACTGATGGCCAATATCAAAAACAATTCCCAGGTAGCGGCGAACTGCGCCCTCGGCTTCACTCAACGGAATGTTGGCGACCTCAGCCAACTCGCTGATACCGGCGTGTGAATAGACGCGACCCGCGAACCACTCAATCGTTTCGTCCGTCGTTTCAAGATAGCAAGCGGGTTCCGGTTCAATCGCAAGTTTGACTCGGCGCCCAGTGCGCTCTTCAAGTTCGAGCAAGTGAGCGACGACCCGGAACACGTTGCGCGTGAACTTCGCAATATATGCCTCTCCGGCGACATTTGGCTTGAATGCGAGGGGCGCCGTCTGTATTGACGGATTCACATCGGCCGGCGAAATCTCGGCCAAAATGTCGGCAATCGAGTTGGTGTAATTCACGCGGTCATCGGTGGTCCAGTCCGGCTCGTAAACCCGCTCCATCACCAACTCGCCCTTGAACGGGCCGTACGGGAAGGCGTTCACCGTGTAAACGTAGAGGTCCTCCTTCGCAAGGAACTCGGCAAGTGACGCGCGTTCCGCGGGATTTTCGGTGAGGGTTTTAGCTGATGACGCTGAAATACGCAGGGAAACCGCAAATGGATCATTCGGAGAGATTCGCTTTTTGACCTGCGGGACGAACTCACGAAGGCTGGCGTTCATCTCGGCCCATGTGTCGCCGAGGTGGACCAGGGTCGAATAACCGAGGTGGCCTAAGCCATTGTTGAGTTTCATGAAGCCTTCCCGCGCTGTCGTTAAATCAAGTTTATGTGCAGTTTGACTAAACACGAAGCGTGAATTTGACCACTTTTTGCCCATTTCATAAACGAATAATGAATATTGGGTATCTTTTCTGTAAGGTGATGGTAAAACACCTGGTGATCGGGTGCCAGCGTACAAGAGGGGACTCGATGCATTTCGCTATCGGTGAAGAGCTGCGTAGAGTTCGCCTTTCGCGCAAATTGAGCTTGAGAAACGTTGCTTCTGCGGTCGGTGTTTCCGCCAGCCTCCTCTCGCAGGTCGAAACTGGCAAGACGCAACCGTCGGTGTCCACTCTCTACGCATTGGTGAACCACCTCGGGGTTTCACTCGATGGGCTGATGAAGGGAATGAGCCAGTCAGATAGCAAAGCGGCTGACGACTCGGGTTACGAAGATGGGCACCACGGAATCGTGCAGCGCCGCAGCGAGAATCCACTTATTGAAATGGAAAACGGGGTGGTGTGGGAGCGTTTGGCCGACGGCGGACGTGACGATGCCGACCCACTCATGGTGACCTACGAACCGGGCAGTTCAAGTTCTGTTGAAGGCAAAATGATGCGCCACGATGCCCTCGAGTACGGATTGATCATCGAAGGCACCTTGACTCTTCGAATCGAAAACGACGTGCACGAGATTTATCCAGGAGACTCATTCAGCTTCGATGCAAACCGTTTGCACATGTTCGAAAACAATTCGGCTAAACCCGCGCGCGGGATTTGGTTTGTCATTGGCAGTAAGCATGGGGAAAATTTGGACCTCAGTAACCTCGGTCCTGCAAAATCTGCGACACCGTCACTGCCCGCGAAGTCTGCCGTCGATGTGCTGAATGCGATGGGCGACGCGAAAACACGCAAGTTAACGGGCCAGCGTTCTTAATCGCTTCGCGCTAAACCAACATGCTCAGCGGATTTTCAATTCGCTTCACGAACGCCGCTAACCACTGGGCTGCGAGTGCACCGTCTACCGCACGGTGATCCGCGGAAAGCGTTACCGTCATGACGTTAGCGACCACAATCTGGCCATCGTCAACAATCGCCCGAGGTGATGCGGCCCCCACAGCCAAGATTCCCGACTGGGGCGGATTCAAAATTGCGCTGAATTCCTTGGTGCCGAACATTCCAAGATTGCTCACGGCAAAACTGCCGCCTTCGAGTTCTTCTTGACGTAACTTGCCTGCGCGGGCGCGGGCAGCCATTTCCGTAATCTCCATACTCAGGTTACTGAGAGAGCGCTTTTCCACGCCACGAATGACGGGTGTGAACAATCCGCCTTCCGTGGTCACTGCGACAGCAATGTCTGCCGATTCGAACTTGTGCATAGCCTCGGCATTCCACACCACGTTGGAGTCTGGAACATCCATGAGCGCACTTGCGACTGCCTTCACAACAATGTCATTCACCGAGATCTTGACCGATGACGACTGATTGATGCTCGCGCGAAGTTCGAGCAACGCGTCAACCTTGCAGTCAGCGGTGACGTAAAAGTGGGGAACCGTCGACTTGCTCTCAGATAGACGACGTGCGATCGCTCGACGCATCCCGGTGTGCGGCACAGTTGAGTAGCTGCTCGAGTGCTCTTGTGTCGCAAGTTCTGAACTCGACGAGAAGGACGAGGTTCCCGCGGACGCCGCGCCTGCGCTGCCCGGTGCGAAACTCTCAAGGTCTCGGCGAACCACACGACCCAAGGGTCCGGTGCCCGCAATCTGTGCCAATTCGATGCCTCGTTCACGGGCCAGCTTCCGAAC
>WLEN01000037.1 GCA_009704225.1 Actinomycetota bacterium
CACCGAAGAGCGATCGCCCATTCGCCGTTCCCCACGCCGTCCACCCAGCCAACGGGACCGGCGTAGCGCCCACGGGGGATTGCCTCGATGTCCGAGATGGTCGCCAGTGCGCGGTCGGTTGGGACGCCGGCAACGGCTGCGGTCGGGTGCAACGAGTCAATGATGTCGAGAACTGACGTCCGCGTCCGCAGAACACCCTCGATATCGCTGGCAAGATGCCAGACGTTTGACAGTCGAAGAGTAAACGGTGTCGACGCACCGACAATCGTCCGGCAGTGTGGGGCGAGTGCCGTGAGAACCGACTGCATCGCATACTCGTGTTCGTCGCGGTCCTTGGGGCTGTCTGCCAAGTGTGACGCCGCGTGGGCATCGGATTGAGGGTCGCTGCCGCGCGCCGCACTCCCCGCGAGAACCCGCGTTTGGACACGTCGATCGTGAACCCGCACGAGCGTCTCGGGTGATGCTCCCCACAAACCGTCGACCGCAAAAATGTGACAGTCGGGATAACCCGATGCGAGTTTGGCCAACGGTGCGCGTTCGTCACCCGGTGTGACCACGTGTCCCGTAATCGCGCGAGCAACAACAACTTTCCCGAAACCGGAATCCAACCGGCCAAGTGCCGTTCGAACCCGATCGCGATAGACCGAGTCGATGTGTGGCCAATCGACGACGGGCACGGGACCGATGGTCCGACGCACGTTCTCGGGCTCGGTGCCAGAGGAACCTGCAGTCACTGTCGTTATCTCGCGCCCACGGCGGATGATTGTCACGCGCGGAAAAATCAGAAAGGCTTCGCCGTTCGGGTCGAACGATCCGCTACCAATCGCATGCAGATAAGGGCGCATCGCGGGCGGTGCAACCGCCACTGCAGCGTCCCACAGTCTGGCCAACGTTGCGAAGCGATTCGGACCGCTCGCCGTCCATCGGGTGTGCTCGCCAATGCCGACGATTTCACGGTCCCCGCTGCGGAAGTACAGGGGTCGAGACGGACTCGCATAGTCGAGTATTGATTCAACCCGACCCGATTGAACGACGTCGCGTGAGAAGGTCTCGGGGTTGGCGCTGCTCACTCGTTAAGGCTACCTACGCACGGGTAGAGTTGATAATCGTGACGAGTGCTGACCTGGGCAAAGACCCCATCAAAGTCGCGGCGATGTTCGACGATGTAGCCCCCGGCTACGACCGAACGAACGCGATTCTCTCGATGGGAACCAGTGCGCTCTGGAGACTGGCCACGGTTCGTGCACTCGGGATCATCCCCGGTGACCGAATTCTGGATATTGCCGCCGGTACGGGGACATCCAGTTCTGCGATTGCGCGCGCGGGAGCTCGGGTCACCGCCCTTGATTTCTCGGCGGGAATGGTTGCCGTCGGACGCCAGCGTCACCCTGATATCGACTTCGTCGAAGGTGACGCGACGGCATTGCCGTTCGATGACGCTAGCTTCGATGCCGTCACCGTGTCGTTCGGCTTGCGAAACGTTAACGACCCACACAAGGCGCTTGCCGAAATGCGCCGAGTGCTCGTCCCCGGTGGCCGCCTGGTCATTTGTGAATTCACGACTCCGCCAAACCAGATGGTTCGACGGGCCTATGACTTTTATCTGACGTCGGTGATTCCCCGCATCGCGAAAATGTCCAGCACTAATCCCGCCGCTTACACCTACCTCAAGGACTCAATCCATGATTGGCCTTCGCAGGGCATCCTCGCGAGTTGGATTCGTGACGCCGGTTTCGCCGCCGTTGGGTACCGGAATCTGACTGGTGGAGTCGTCGCGCTTCACCGCGGAACTGCCCCGAGGGGAACCGAGCGATGAGCCACCAGAATTCCATCAGTTCGAACTTCGGGCTTGCCGATGCACTGTCGGCCACGCCTGAAGAGCGCGATCTGGTCAAGCGGCTCAACACCGGTGTTGATCGGATGGAAGCATCACTTGAGTCAAACCTGCACTTTGGTGATGCACACACAGACACCATCGCGCGTTATCTGTTCGAGGCGGGCGGAAAACGAGTTCGTCCGTTGTTGGCGCTCATCACCGCCGAATATGGTGACCCAACCCGTGACGACATCATCATGGGTGCTCAGGTTGTCGAACTGATTCATCTCGCCACCCTGTATCACGACGACGTGATGGATGATGCGGATCTTCGCCGCGGCGTTCCGACAACTCACACTGTGTGGTCAAACTCAGTGGCAATCATCACCGGTGACCTTTTGCTTGCCCGAGCGAGTTCACTCGCGTCGACCCTCGGTGACGACATGGTTCGCTTACACGCGGCAACCTTTGAACGCCTGTGTCTTGGTCAACTGCACGAAACCACCGGTCCCCAAAAGGGCGCTGATGCAATCGCCCATTACCTCCAGGTGCTCGCGGACAAGACGGGGTCGCTGATCGCCTCAAGTGCTGTTGTCGGTCTGATGACGTCGGGCGCTCCGCGCGAGTTCTTCGAGCCTCTGCGCGAATACGGTGAAAAAATCGGCGTCGCATTTCAGATTATCGACGACGTGCTCGACCTCGACGGCGGTGAAACCGGGAAGGAGAAGGGCAACGATGTCCGAAACGGCGTCGCGACCCTCCCCATCTTGTTGGCGCGAGCCGCAACCGATTCCGACTCGGTGTCGCTCGTCGCGCGTATCGACGACGCAATCGAGTCCAACAACATCGAGATGTTCGCCGAATTGATGGACGAACTCCGTGCGAGCCGCCACACCGCCGACACCATCACGAGCGCGCGTCGCTGGGCGACCGAAGCGGTCACCGCCCTGGACATACTTCCCGACGGTTTACCCAAGAAATCACTCGCGCGATTCGCCTCACGCGTGATCGATCGAACGAACTAGGAACGGCATGAAGCTTCGACTTGCGATTGTGGGTGCTGGCCCCGCTGGAATTTACGCTGCCGACATTCTGCAGAAATACGAGCGGGCGTTCGACGTGTCGATTGACCTGTTCGACCGCCTCCCCGCGCCTTATGGACTCGTCCGATACGGCGTCGCCCCCGACCACCCTCGCATCAAGGGGATCATCAACGCGTTGCGGGACGTGCTCGACGCGGGCGGGATTCGCATCTTTGGGAACGTCAACTTCGGGACCGATATCACCCTGGACGATCTCAAACGGCACTATCACGCCGTGATTTTCTCAACGGGCGCGATTCGTGACGCCGACCTCAACATCCCCGGAATCGACCTCAAAGGTTCATACGGTGCAGCAGATTTCGTGTCGTGGTATGACGGTCACCCCGACGTGCCGCGCGAGTGGCCGTTGGACGCACGCGAGGTCGCGGTCATCGGAAACGGAAACGTCGCTCTCGATGTCGCGCGCATGCTTGCCAAGCACGCGGACGACCTTCTTCCCACCGAAATTCCCGACAATGTTTACCAGGCGCTGAAGGCGAGCCCCGTCACTGATGTGCACGTTTTTGGGCGCCGCGGTCCGATGCAGGTCAAGTTCACGCCGCTTGAGCTTCGGGAATTGGGCGAATTGAACGACGTTGACATGGTTGTATACGAGGAAGATTTCAATTACGACGATGCGTCCACGGCTGCCATCGAATCGAACAAGCAGATTTTTGTCATCAACAAGATCTTCACCCCGTGGCGGGAGGCAGGAGCGGGTAACGCGAGTCGCCGCTTGCACTTGCACTTCTTTGCCAACCCCGTCGAGATTGTCGGTGAAGGCGGAAAAGTCAGTGCCTTCCGCTACGAACGCACCGAACCCGACGGTGCCGGTGGCGTCCACGGAACGGGCGAAATGCGCGAGTTACCGATTGGTGCGCTTTACCGGGCGGTCGGCTATCACGGCACTGAACTCGACGGTATCCCGTTCGATGACCGTCGCGGCGTGATTCCCAATCATGAGGGTCAGGTCATGGACGACAGCAACGACATCCTTCCCGGCGTCTACGCGACGGGCTGGATCAAGCGCGGACCAGTCGGACTCATCGGACACACCAAATCCGACGCGATGGAAACCGTCGCACACCTCGTCAAGGACCAGGCCTCATGGTGGTCACCCGCTGAACCGTCCGAGGAAGCAATCACCGCGCTCTTGAACTCCCGCGACGTTCGCTACACGAACCTTGACGGATGGCGTCGTCTGGACGACCACGAAAAGTCGCTTGGTACGCCACACGGTCGCGAGCGCATCAAGGTCGTCGATCGCGAAGAGATGCTTCGTGTCTCTTGTGATTAACGGAAATTGATGAACTGCACGTCGACGGGCAGGTCTTTGCCCTTGATCAACTGCATCGTTGACTGAAGGTCATCCCTGCTCTTGGAGGACACACGAAGTTCTTCGCCTTGAATTTGCGGCTTGACTGACTTCGGGCCTTCTTCACGAATAATCTTTGCGATTTCTTTCGCGTGTTCACTGGTGATTCCGTTCTTCACCGTGGTTTCGATTCGGTACTCCTTGCCCGATGCGAAGGGTTTTCCGACCTCGAGTGACTTGAGCGAAATGCCTCGCTTGATGAGTTTGGACTCGAGAACGTCGAGGACGGCCTTGACGCGCTCTTCGCTGCTCGCGGCGAGATTGACCTTGTCGGACTTCTTTTCGATCTCTGCGCCGACACCCTTGAAATCAAAGCGCGTCTCTATTTCGCGTTGTGCTTGGTTCACCGCGTTGTCGAGCTCCATCGGGTCGACCTTGGAAACAATGTCAAAAGAGGAATCAGCCATGCCGACAGTTTAGGCGCAGGCGGTTAAGTGATCCGTTAGCGCGCGTTGCTTGTCATCGATCAACTCCCCCAAGGGGTCGCTTCCACGTGTGTCCATATTGTATTGTTGAGACTTGCGCGCCTCGCCGGGGATCACCTTGGTGTGGAACGCACCTGGTGGGTTACCCAAGCGGCCAAAGGGATCTGACTGTAACTCAGCTGGCTCAGCCTTCGGGGGTTCGAATCCCTCACCCACCACCAAGTCCCCAGCCTCTCGAGGTTGGGGACTTTCGTTTAGTAAAACCGATGGTCGATTTCGTCTTCATCAGCGAGGGATGGGTGTTCAGGCGTGACGAATTCGGTCGCCCAGCGAAACAGCGCCATCACGGCCGCGCCGACGAGTAGAAATCCACCCACCGCGATAACGATTCCGGCAATAACACCGAACGCGACACTCCACTGTTCCATGCTCTGAGACTAAGCGAGGCAACTGACGCATAACCTGCGCGACAATAGAGACATGTCCACCCAACTTCTCGAGACGGCTCTCGCTGTTGCCAGGGAGGCGGCCGCGCTGGCAGCGGAACGGCGCCGCGGAACGGTGACGGTCGCCGAGAGTAAGACTTCGTCCGTCGACGTCGTCACGGCGGTCGATCGAGAGGTCGAAGCGCTCGTGAGGAAGCGTCTTTCGGAACTCCAGCCGGGAGACGGCTTCCTCGGGGAAGAGGGCGGTCGGGCAGATCGATCGACGTCACTGACGTGGGTTGTCGATCCGATTGACGGGACCGTCAACTATTTGTACGACATTCCGCAGTATTCCGTCAGTATCGCGGTCGTGGAAGGCGAGCCAAATCCGGGCGATTGGACGGAAATCGCGGCCGTTGTCATCAACGTTGCGAGCGGCCGCGAGTTCACCGCCACTCGAGGCGGCGGGGCGTTCTCAGACGGAATGCCCCTCACGGTCAACCGGCCAGAGTCTCTCGGCCAATCTCTGCTGTCGACGGGCTTTTCGTACTCTCAACAGATTCGAACTCAACAGGCACAAGTGATGGCCGTGGTGATGCCGCATATTCGGGACATTCGACGAATGGGAGCGGCGTCGCTTGACCTCACGGCGCTGGCTGCCGGCCAGCTCGACATCTATTTTGAGCGCATGCTGCAGCCCTGGGACCACGCCGCTGGTGTCCTCATCGCTCGCGAAGCAGGTGCCGAAATTCGGGGCTGGAACGGTTCAGCGCCGGACATTGATTGGCTACTAGCATCACACCCCGACTTAATCGACGAGATTGAATCGGTGCTTGTCGCCGCGGGCGCCCATTTCGATCTGCGGTAGCGCCACCAAGGTCCCTCGCTTACACTTGCCAAGCACGACGTTTTTTGGAGGGTTTGTGGCTATTGATTCTGATTCGGCGCTGTCAAGCGTGGATGTCGAGTCGCGCGCCCAAAACCCCGACCAGCCTCTTGCGCGCCGCGAGTTGCGACTCCGCGCAGAGCAGGAAAAAGTTGAACAGATTGCGCGCGAACGCGAACGTGAGCGGATCAGATCGAATGCGGTGAAGCGTGCTGAAGAAATCCGCCGGGAAAAGGAAGCAACCGAAGCCCGCGAGGCACAGGCTGCGCGCTTCCAGGATCAGATCAATAAGAGTAATGAGGTTCCGTCACTCCCGCCAGACGCGGCAGGTCAACTTCCGGGCTTGTCAGACACGTCGTCAACGGAAACCTCTCAGAACAACGCCACGCCCGAATCAGCGGTTGCCGCCAACAGCTACTCGGAACGCGGCCATGTGGGAGCGCAACGCCGAAAGCGGGCGGAAGAAAAGTTGCGAAAGAAGGCGGAAGCTGCGGCGAAGCGCTCATCGCGTAAAACCAATCCACCGAGGCTCACCCATCCATTACGCAACGTGCTGGGGCGCAGTTTCGTCGTGTTGGTTATCGGGGGCTTATTCGCGGTGTTGGCTCTCCCCGCCACCGGCTTTGACGCCACCAACACGGGATGGGAGACCGCGACGACAGGTGATGACCAGTCGGTAAAAGTGGCATCAACGGGAACAGAAGCCGAGCAGGTTTCCCTCGGCGAATTCGCCGTGACGACCTATTCCGATCTCTTGCTCTTGACCTATGGCCTCACGTCAGGCTTCAAGTATTCCGTCACAAACAGCGGACCGATTCGG
>WLEN01000038.1 GCA_009704225.1 Actinomycetota bacterium
CGACAACTCCTCAAACAAATGCGTCCCGATCATTTCGAGGACATTTCCGCTGTACTTGCGCTGTATCGGCCGGGTCCGATGGGCGCGAAGTCCCACACGAATTACGCAATGCGCAAACAGGGGCAACAAGCAATCACACCCATCCACCCCGAACTCGCGGAATCACTCGCGGACATCCTCGGGCCGACCTATGGACTTATCGTCTATCAAGAACAGGTCATGGAAATCGCGCAGAGAGTGGCGGGGTATTCACTCGGACAGGCCGATAACCTTCGTCGGGCAATGGGAAAGAAAAGTAAGGAAACTCTCGATAAAGAGTTTCCGCTGTTCTCGGCCGGAATGTTGGAGCGCGGATACACCAAACCGGCAATCAAGACGTTGTGGGACATCCTCGTTCCGTTCTCGGATTACGCGTTCAACAAGTCGCACTCGGCCGCCTATGGAGTGATCGCCTACTTCACCGCTTACCTTAAAGCGCATTTCCCTGCCGAATTCATCGCGGCGCTTCTCACCTCGGTCGGAGACGATCGTGACAAGTTGGGGGGGTATCTCGTCGAGGCGCGTCGTATGGGTGTCACTGTTCTGCCTCCAGACATCAACGAGTCCGACCTGTATTTCACCGCGGTCGGGGACGATGTCCGCTTCGGACTCGGGTCAATCAAGAACGTCGGAGAGAACGTGGTTGCTCACGTGACAACGGAACGAATATCGGGGGGCGAGTACATCTCGGTGGAGAACTTCCTAAGTCGTGTGCCTTTGCCCGCGCTCAACAAACGCACCGTCGAGTCACTCTTCAAGTCGGGAGCGTTCGACCGTTTCGGCCACACACGCCGTGCCCTTATTGAGGTCCACGAAAAGGTTGTTGACGACGCGACGCGCGAGAAGAAGGACGCGTCGAAGGGTGATGTTGGATTTGATTTCGGAGAACTATTCGATCATCCCGTGCAATTAATCCCGGATCGACCTGAATGGCCGCGCAAGACCAAACTCGAATTCGAACGCGAAATGTTGGGGCTGTATGTTTCCGACCACCCGCTGAACGGTCAAGAGATGATTCTTCAGCGCCACCGAACGTTACACGTTAGCGATCTCACCGCTATCCCCAAAGTTGCGGACAGCGAAAGTGACGAAACCGAGTGGGAGCTGCAGGGAGCATCGGAAGACGACGTCATAACCTTGACCGGGCTTCTGCGCAACATCGAACATCGCACGGCACGAGCGTCAGGAAAGCAATACGCCTCCGCTGTTCTCGAGGACATGTCGGGTTCCATCGATTTGTCGATTCTGGGAAAGGCATACGACGAACTTCGCCCTCTGCTTGTTAACGATTCCTTGGTCGCCATTAGTGGGCGCGTTCGGCTCCGCGAGCAGTTCCTCTCACTGATGGTTCGGAATGTGAAACACCTCGACGTTTCTCAGGATGCGGAGGTGTCCATCATCAGAGTTCAGGTTCCGTCGGAACACTCGACCGCGACGCTTATCGCTGAGTTGGATGATGTTCTCAAGAGGCATCCCGGCGATGCCGAGGTGGAACTTCGACTTCGCCATGCGACGGGAATCCAGGTTTTTACGCTTCCACACCGCGTCACCGTGAGTGGCCCTCTCTACGGCGAACTAAAGCGCGTTTTAGGACCTAACTGTTTCGTTTAGTCTGCGACGATCTCGCCAACACGGTGATAGCGACGATCGACGTACACGAGTGGCGGGTAATCGGCGTGCGTCTCACCGTCGCTGATATCAAACACGATTGTCGCGTTGTCGCCGACCTCGGTGACGGCTACCACTGTGGCGAGAAGCGCGGCTCGAACGCCGCGCAGTTGGGGGAGTCCGCCCAGCCCAGGAGCCCAATGGTCGCCCGCGAAGCGCTGTGAGAAGTCACCTGCCATGATGCGAGAGATGTCGATTTGGTCGCCGCTGAGGAAATGAAGAATGACGGGTTTACCCATCGCTAACGCCGGGTACGACGAGGCGTGTTGCGCAATATTGACAGTTGCTCGAGGGGGAGTGGCCGAGAACGAGGCAAGTGACGTTGCCGTGAATCCGGCGGGCGTTCCGTCATCCAAGTTCCCCGTGATCACCGCAACGCCAGCGGGATGCAAAGAGAATGCTGCGAGGAATGCCTCCTGTGGCGTCACGATGGTCACAATCCTCTCAATGGCTTTCTCGTCATCATTATTCCCGAACGGTAACATGGAAAATCACGGCAACGCGGTTGTCGCCCTACGCGAAAGGTGACTACATGTTTTGCCCCTTTTGCCGCTTCACCGATACTCGCGTCATCGACTCGCGCACTTCGGATGACGGACTCTCTGTTCGTCGTCGACGGGAATGCCCTGACTGCGGTGGGCGCTGGTCTACCCTCGAAACCGCGAGCCTTTCGGTAATTAAACGTAACGGCGTGATCGAGGCGTTTTCTCGTGAAAAAATTGTGGCGGGAGTCCGCAAAGCGTGTCAGGGACGCCCGGTGTCGGATGCGGATTTGGCAGGACTTGCGCAGCGCGTCGAGGAAAGCATTCGAGCAACCGGAGTGTCCCAGATCGACGCCAACGAGATTGGTTTGTCGATACTGCCAGAACTTCGCACCATCGATCTGGTGGCCTATTTGCGATTCGCGAGTGTGTATCAGGCATTCGATTCACTCAACGATTTTGAGTCGGCCATTGTCGTTTTGAGAGCCGAAGAGGAGTCAAAGGGCGACCCCGCGTGATTTATCGCACGTTGTTTCGTCTCGTGTTCGCAAGAATGGACGCCGAAAATGCTCACGAACTCGTGGTGTCACTTTTGGTTCTCGGGCAACGAATTGGACTCACCCCGCTACTTCGTATTTTCACGCGTCCGCCCCGTTCGGCACGGGTTGATGCGCTGGGCTTGCACTTCGAATCACCTTTCGGAATCGCTGCAGGTTTCGACAAGAATGCCATCGCCTATCGAATTCTCTGGGGGCTCGGGTTCGGGCATGTTGAGGTCGGTACCGTCACCGCACATCCACAAGAGGGAAATCCTCGACCACGATTGTTTCGCCTTCGTGCCGATCATGCGTTGATTAACCGGATGGGATTCAATAACGAGGGGGCAGTGGCCGTCGCTCCTCGACTTCGCCGCCGACGTGGCCCAATTGTCGGAGTCAATATCGGGAAAAGCCGACGTGTCGATGTTGACGATGCCCGGGGCGATTATCTCGCGTCAACCAGGCTCTTGGCGCCGGTTGCCGATTACCTGGTTGTCAACGTGTCGTCGCCCAACACGCCGGGCTTGCGTGGGCTTCAAGAATTGGACAAACTCGAGCCGCTGCTGCGTGACGTGAAGAACGAGGCCGGCGCAACTCCCGTATTGGTGAAGATTGCCCCGGACCTGACGGATCGCGCCATCGACGCCGTTGCTGACTTGGTGCTGGAGATCGGGCTCGACGGAATCATTGCCACCAACACCACACTTTCCCGAGATGGACTAGCCACTCCCGTCACGGAAGTTGAGGCGATGGGTGCCGGCGGGCTGTCCGGTCCGCCACTGGCCGAACGCTCGATCCACATCGTTCGCCGGTTGCGCGCGCGAGTTGGCGGAGATTTGTGCATCATCTCAGTTGGCGGAGTCACAACGGCCGCAGACGTCGCCGAACGTTTGGCGGCCGGCGCAACCCTGGTTCAGGGCTATACGGCGTTCCTCTACGAAGGGCCGTTCTGGGCGGCCCGGATAACTAAGGGTTTGACTCGCGGATTATGACGGGTGTTCGCCGCGCGCCACTTGCGGCTTGGGAACACGCAGTGGACGGAACTGGAACGCGCGGGTCGATGCGTACCAGCGGTGTCCCTTTTCAATGTTTGACGCACCGAACTTGTCCGTCATCATTCGAAGTAATTTGCGACTGAAGATTAGAGCGTCGGCGACGGCAGTGAGGAAAAAGCCATACATAGCGATGAGAACGGTGAGCTGAAAGACGGCACCGGATCCATCAGTCGCGGTGTACTGGGGGAGGAACGTGGCAATGATTACCGCGAACATCAGCGGAATCATGAATTCTCCAATGGTGTATCGCGCATCCACGAAGTCACGCACGAAACGTCGCTGCGAGCCTTTATCACGAGCGGGCATATATCGCTCGTCTCCTGCTTCGTATCCCTGGCGGGCTACGAGGCGTTCGTTCGCTCGCTTCCTCCGATCTTCCTTCGTCGTCTTGGTCTTTGTGCGTTTTGCGACGAGAGGGCGCTTGTTGGCGGCTTCACGCTCTTTGCGGCTCGGTGTGGCTCGTCCTTTGCCGGTGGTGGGCGAAGTGTCGGCGGAGTCGGTCACGACGGTTCCTCTCGATAGGTGCTTCTAAGATTACCGTTATGACGCATTCCTCTCGTTCCCTTGGCGATATTCGAGCCCGAATTGACGCAACCTTCCCTGAATCACTTGAGACTCTCAAATCTCTGGTTCGAATTCCGAGCGTCTCGTGGGACGGGTTTCCGAGCGAAGAGGTTCACCGTTCAGCCGAGTTTGTCGCCGAACGGGTGCGTTCCTTGGGAATCTTTGAGGACGTCCGTGTCGTGACGGAACCTTTTGCGGACGGGCCCGGATACGGCCAGCCGGCCGTTCTCGCCCGCAGGAACCCAGCGCCGGGCTATCCGACTGTTCTGCTTTATGCCCACCATGACGTACAGCCTCCGGGTGATTCGCAAGCGTGGGAGAGCGCCCCATTTGAACCAGTCGAGCGAGACGGACGTCTTTACGGTAGAGGTGCAGCTGACGACAAGGCCGGGGTTGTCGTGCACTTGACCGCACTCGAAACCATCGCCAACATTCTCGGCGATGACCTCAACATCGGGCTCGCACTGTTCATCGAAGGGGAGGAGGAGTTTGGGTCCCGTTCCTTCACATCAATCCTCGATCGCCACGCCGCGATTCTGGAAAGTGACGTCATTGTGGTTGCCGACTCAGACAACCGTTCGGTGGACATCCCGTCATTGACCGTTAGTCTGCGGGGGAACGTTGCCTTCTCCCTTACGGTGTCAACGCTCGAACACGCCTCTCACTCTGGAATGCTCGGAGGAGCAGTTCCCGACGCGATGATGGCGACGACCACACTGCTGGCCAGGTTATACAACGAGGACGGTTCCGTTGCGATTGCGGGGCTGCGGACACACAACGCACCCGTGCCCGAATTCACACGGGATGAACTGGTTCACGATTCGGGATTGAAAGACGGCGTCAGCGATATCGGGACGGGCCCAATTCTCTCGCGCATGTGGTTCCAGCCAGCGATTTCGATCACGGGTATCGACGCGCCAACCGTTCAGAACGCGTCCAACACACTGATTCCGTCCGTCACAGTCAAGATCTCGGTGCGCATCGCGCCAGGGCAGACCTCGGTCGACGCCTATGCGCACATCGAAAAGCACCTCCGCGCGACCGTCCCGTGGGGCGCCCATCTCGAATTCAGTCACATCGATTTAGGCGACTCGTTTCTCGTGGATGCTTCGGGGAGTGCGGCGACACTCGAACTCGAGGCTCTGCGCGATGCCTGGGAAGGCGCTGATCCAGTCAAGGTAGGAGTGGGTGGTTCCATTCCGTTTGTCGCCGATTTGGTCGAACGTTTCCCCAACGCTCAGATTCTGATTACCGGAGTCGAGGACCCGTTATCGCGGGCGCACAGCCCCAATGAATCTCTTTCCCTCACGGTGTTACGCCGAGCTATGCTCGCCGAAACATTGTTCTTGGTTCGACTGAATGAACGCGATTGACCGACGGACGAGGTAAAATCAAGCCATGACCGAAATCACCGGAAACACCGTGACCGAAAAATCCCACGGCGTCGTGCTCACTCCGACCGCCGTCGTCAAAGCGAAAGCGTTGATGGAACGCGAACAACGTGATGATTTGCGCCTACGACTCGTCGTCAAGGCCGGTGGCTGCAGCGGATTCAAGTACGACATGTTCTTCGACGAGCGTGACAACGACGGCGACGCGATTGTTGCGTTTGACGGCGTCGAAGTTGTGGTCGACAAAAAGAGCGCTCCGTATCTCGAAGGCGCATCGATCGACTACGAGGACACGCTCCACTCGTCAGGCTTCCAAATCAACAACCCCAACGCGGCTAGCACGTGTGCGTGCGGAGACTCGTTCAACTAACATCCACCGAGCAGAAACAACCGCGCAAAATCCCCAGATTTTCGCGGTTTTTTCGTCTCAAATGAGCAAAACAGAGCCTGGGAATGTCGTAGACTACAAACACAGCAACACGGATGTCGAGAGGTTCCCAGTGCCAAAGATTTTTCTCCGCTTGATCGCAGCAGGCGCTGCTATCGCTGCAGCACTGACGCTCTCGGGCTGTACGGCACAAGAGCTTCGCGGATTTCTCCCGTCGGAAGCGGGTGTGACAAATCAGACGTCGCGCATTATCGGTTTGTGGTCTACCTCGTGGCTGGTGCTGCTAGTTGTTGGCGCAATCACGTGGGGACTCATCATCTGGGCGGCACTGGCATATCGCCGCCGGAAAACAGATACCGGACTTCCGTCGCAACTTCGATACAACACTCCCATTGAAACTTTCTTCACCATTGTTCCGCTGATCTTGGTCCTCGGTTTTTTTGCGTTCACCGCTCGCGATCAAGCAATCATCGAAGCGGTGAACCCCAACCCCGATGTCAAAATTGAGGTTTTTGGAAAACG
>WLEN01000039.1 GCA_009704225.1 Actinomycetota bacterium
CCCGAACAGTACGAGACGGTGTGTTGGCAGACGATGCACGGCCTGTGGGCGTTATCGTCCGGGGGACTGTTCGGTCTCGGTCCGGGTAGTTCACGAGCAAAATGGTCGTGGCTTCCTCACGCAGATTCCGATTACATCTTCGCGATTGTTGGCGAAGAATTGGGAATGTTTGGAGCAATCGCGCTGATTGCGCTGTTTATTGCCCTCGCGGTAACGCTCATTCGGTTGGTTCGCGAATTCCCGCAGCCCTTGACGCGAGTTCTCATCGGGGGCGTTTTTGTGTGGATTATCGGTCAAGCATTCGTCAACATCGCCGTTGTCCTCAATGTTTTGCCGGTGCTCGGCGTCCCGTTGCCCTTCATTTCTTCCGGTGGCTCTGCTCTTGTCGCAAACTTCCTTGCAATTGGTGTGGTCATCAGTTGTGTTCGGCACGAGGAACGATACGGATGACCGTGTATTTGCTCGCGGGTGGCGGTACGGCGGGTCACGTCAATCCATTGTTAGCGACCGCCGATGCAATTCGTTCCCGCGAACCCAACGCGACGTTTCTCGTTCTGGGAACTGCGGAGGGTCTCGAATCGCGGCTGGTTCCAGCTCGGGGCTACGAACTACTCACGATCGAACGGGTTCCATTTCCGCGCCAGCTGAATCTTTACGCACTCTCTTTTCCCGCTAGATTTTTTCGCGCGGTGCGTCACACAATGGCGTTAATCGCGTCACGCGGGGTGGACGTCGTGGTTGGGTTTGGTGGGTACGCCGCAGCGCCCGCGTATCTTGCCGCGCGTTGGTCCAGGATTCCGCTCGTTATTCATGAAGCCAACGCACTTCCCGGTATCGCGAACAGGTGGGGATCGCGGCTAACTCGTCACGTCGCGGTGACGTTCCCGAATACGCCTCTTGCGCATTCACATCGGACGGGAATGCCGCTTCGGGTCGAAATCGCGACACTTGATCGCGCTGCTACGCGCGCCCAGGCCCTTCGCCACTTTGGACTGGGCGCCACACGTCCAGTTCTCTTGGTGACGGGCGGATCGACGGGCGCGGCACGCATCAACGCGACGGTGACTGAGACGGCGCGAGACATCACGAAGGCCGGCTGGCAAATTCTCCACACTGTGGGCGAAATGAGAGAATTCATCGATCCACAAATACCGGGCTATCACGCCTTGCCCTATAGCGATCGAATGGACCTTGCCTTCGCAGCCGCAGATTTTGTCCTCGCGCGTTCTGGTGCCGCGACGGTAAGTGAATTGGCAAGTTTGGGCATCCCGTCGGTATTCGTTCCGTATCCAGTTGGTAACGGTGAGCAGGAATTGAACGCACGTGACCTCGTTTCGGAGGGTGGCGCAATCCTTTGCCGCGATGCTGAGTTCACGGGGGAGTGGGTACGAAATACGCTCATCCCATTGTTGGCGAACGCCGAACAACGCCGAACAATGGCAAACCGGGCGTCAGCGTCAGGAATTCGCGATGGAGCTGAACGGCTCACAAACATGGTGTTCGCCGCGCTCGCTGAGTCACGGGCTTAGGGTTGAGTCGTGATTGCCCCCGACCTGACTGCTGAATTACCTGACGAACTCGGCCGAGTTCATTTCATCGGAATCGGCGGAAGCGGCATGAGCGGCATTGCCCGCATGTTTCAGGCGAAGGGGGTCCACGTCACCGGCTCGGACCGCTCTGAATCGCAATCGGTCACGGACCTTCGGGCGGCTGGAATAGACGTTCAGATCGGACACGAACCAGTCGCGGTGCGCGACGCCGATACGGTTGTGGTCACCGGCGCATTATGGGCGGACAACCCTGAATACCTTTGGGCAATCGACCACGGGACTCGAGTCCTTCATCGCTCGCTTGCACTGGCGTGGCTCGTTCGTGGTCACCGCGTGGTGTCGATAGCGGGAGCTCACGGAAAAACGACGTCGACGGCGATGATTGTGACCGGACTTCACGGCGTCGGGCGCTCTCCGTCGTTCGTGAATGGTGGCGTATTGGCAAACATCGGCACATCGTCAGGACAAGGAACCGACCCCGAATTCGTCATCGAAGCCGACGAATCGGACGGGTCCTTTCTCGTGTATCCGACATCAATCGGGCTAATCACGAATATCGATTCCGACCACCTCGACCATTACGGTTCCGAAGATGCCTTTGACGACGCTTTCGTGGTATTCGCCAACGGGTGTCGCGAGGTCGTTGTTGTATCGGGAGACGACCCAACACTGCGGCGGTTGATGCCCAGAATCACGGCGCGGACGGTGACCTTTGGCGAATCAGATGGGGTTGATTTCCGCGTGAGTAACATCGAGTCGTCAGCCGACGGTGTCACCGCGACAGTCACCCATGGCGATAAGGATGTCGTATTCCGGTTGCCCGTCCCTGGAGCTCACAACGCGCTCAATGCCGCGGGTGCGATCGCGGTGTTGTGTGCACTCGGTGCCGAGATATCCGCAGCCGCCACCGCACTAGGAGATTTCGCGGGAACTGGTCGGCGCTTTGAGCTGATGAGTACGACCCGAGGTGTGCGCGTGTACGACGACTACGCCCACCACCCTCGCGAAGTCCGAGCCGCGCTCGCTACGGCCAGAAGTGTGGTTGGCGATGGTCGGCTCATCGCTATCCACCAGCCCCATTTATATTCCCGAACGCGAGACATGGCAATTGATTTCGCCCGTGAATATGAGAAAGGTGCGGACTTCACTGTCGTCCTTGACGTGTATGGCGCGCGGGAAGACCCAATCAAGGGAGTAACGGGCGCCCTTGTTTCCAATGCATTCACTGATCAGACGCGCGTGGAATACTGTCCCGAATGGTCGGACGCCGCGAAAATCGCCGCCGCGCACGCGAAATCGGGCGACATCATCATGACCTTGTCCTGCGGCGATGTCTATCGGATTATTCCGCTGGTCGTGGCGGAACTTGACGCGTCGTGAAGCGCCCCGATTTGCCAGGAGGGCTCAGTAAACCGCGGTTGGTTCGAGGCCCATCCCGATCGCAGCCGGTTGTCGAGTCATCGAGTCGATTTACTCCACGCGATTCGGACGAACGTCGTTTCACGGCCGGTCGCCGTCGACGTCGTCGCGCGTGGCTGACGAGCGGCGGTGTGCTCGTCGCGGTCGCACTTGTGGTCACCGGTATCGTGATGTCGCCCTTGCTCACGTTGACAGACATCGTCGTGAAGGGGAGGGACGCTGTCCCTGAGCGAATAATCCTTGGCGCGGCATCCGACCAGATAGGTCAGCCGCTCGTTGCACTCAACTTCGATGCGATTCGTGAACGACTAAGCACCGTTACGCGAATTCAGTCGTTCACTACCGAGATTCAACCCCCGCACACACTTGTCATTCGCGTCGTCGAGCGGCAAGCCATCGGCTTTATGGCAATCGAATCTCGATGGGTTGTTGTTGATGGCGCGGGTGTCGTTATTGACACGGTGTCGGACAAGCCTGCGGGAATTCCTGAATTGTTGGGGGAGTCCACCACCGACAACGCATTTAGTGCCATGGCGGAGACTCTCGTTTCCCTGCCGGGCAGCGTTCGAGCGAATGTCGCGTCGATATCCGCGCAGACACGAGACAGCGTTCGGTTCACTCTTCGCGGAGTAGGACATGAAATCGTGTGGGGTTCTCCTGACAATTCCGCGGTGAAGATTGTGGTGATGGATCGTGCGCTTCGAGTCGCTGATCGTTCGAATGGAGTTTTCGAGATTGATGTCTCTGCCCCGGACAACATCGTTTTGCAGCCGTTGCGCTAAATCACGACACGCCGACCGCGTTAACGGATGTGGCGCGCCGTCGTGACTACCGTGTGGGTGCCTGAGAGGGCAGGAAAAGTCTCGACTTCGAGTTGAGCCTGAACGTTGGAGGAATCCATGGCATCCGCAAGCAACAATTATCTCGCCGTCATTAAAGTCGTCGGCGTGGGTGGCGGTGGTGTCAATGCTGTCAATCGAATGATCGACGCAAAAATCAAAGGCGTGGAATACATCGCGGTCAACACCGACGCACAGGCTCTTCTCCTCAGCGATGCCGATGTCAAACTCGACGTTGGACGGCAACTGACCCGTGGACTTGGAGCTGGAGCCGACCCCGAAATCGGTCGTCGCGCCGCGGAAGACCACGCAACAGAAATTGAAGAAAGCCTCGCCGGCGCGGACCTCGTTTTTGTCACAGCGGGCGAAGGTGGCGGAACGGGAACCGGTGGTGCACCTGTTGTTGCGCGCATCGCCAAATCGATCGGTGCGCTCACCATCGGTGTTGTCACGACTCCGTTCGGCTTCGAGGCGCGTCGTCGCCGCGAACAGGCCGAAGCGGGGGTGGAACGCCTTCGCGAAGAAGTCGACACTCTGATTGTGGTCCCCAACGACCGACTCCTTCAACTTGCTGACCCAACGATTTCGGTCACGGAAGCTTTTGCAATAGCGGATGAGGTGCTCCTCGCCGGAGTCCAAGGCATCACCAACCTCATCACGAACCCGGGACTTATCAACCTCGACTTCGCGGACGTTCGCAGCGTCATGCACGGTGCGGGAACGTCGCTCATGGGAATCGGAAGCGCGCGTGGGGCCGAAAGGGCCATCAAGGCTACAGAGATGGCGATTGCGTCGCCGATGCTCGATCAAACGATCAACGGCGCACACGGCGTGTTGTTGTCGTTCCAGGCCGGCTCGAACCTGTCCATCATGGAGGTCAACGAGGCGGCGTCGCTCATCTCAGATGTCATTCACCCCGAAGCCAACTTCATCTGGGGAATGGGAATTGACGACACCCTCGGCGACGAGGTGCGTGTAACAGTGATCGCCGCTGGATTCGACGAGCGCGACACCGTGCGCCCCGAACGAATTGGAACCGTTGCGTCGTTCCAGACCCTCGATGAAGAATTACAGCACAGTGAATTCGGTCGGTCAGGGACGACGACTGATATTCCGGTGTTGACCGACCAGTTTGCCGATTCAGACGCTTACGACCTTCCCGAATTCCTTCAGTAGTTCGTCGTGCCGTCCGTAACCGCACGATGGCACTCGGTGTGCGCTGATGTGGCTGCGGAATGCGCGAAGTGGGGCCGAGATGTCAACGACGTCACGCTTGTCGTTGTCACGAAGTTTCACCCAGTGTCGGTCATCGAGGAACTTCTCGATGCTGGCGCCCGTCACTTTGGGGAAAGTAGACACCAGGATGCTGCACCGAAGGCCGATGCGCTCGCAGATAGAGACCTGACCTGGCATTTCGTAGGGCAAATCCAGTCAAACAAAGCCAGAGCGATCGCGCGGTACGCCACGGTTATTCACTCGCTTGATCGCGATTCCGTGGTCGACGCCCTCGTCACATCCGAACATCGCGTCGATGGCTTTATCGAGTTGAACCTCACGGACGATCCCGGTCGTGGGGGAGTGCAGACTGCCGATGACATGTTGCGGCTCGCCGAGCGAATCCTCGCCGCCGGCACAATTGACCTGCGTGGCGTGATGGCGGTGGCACCTCAGGATGCCGACCCGAGTGAGGCCTTTGCAGGCGTTGCTACTATGTCCGGGATACTTCGCCAGGCCTACCCGAACGCGACGGACATCTCGGCGGGCATGAGTGCCGATTGGCAACAGGCGATCGAACACGGCGCGACACACCTTCGGATTGGCTCGTCAATCACGGGAAATCGCCCAACACCGCGTTAATCTGATGAAAACCTCAAGGAGAGGACATCGTCATGAGGAAAACACTTGAATACCTTGGTTTCGTTGCATCGTCATCTCAGTTTCCACGGGAGCGCACAAGCGTTCGGCCCGACGTCCCTCGTGCGTCCGGACCCCGTCCTGTCGCAGCGCCGGTGCGATCGATGAGCCGTTCTCGCCATGAGCCGTCCTATTCGGTCATTCACACCATGCGCCCTCGCCGATATGCGTCCGACGCGTCGGGTATCGCAGAGACGTTTGCGGACGGCTCACCAATCATCGTTGACTTGTCAATGATGCAAGAAGCCGACGTGCGGCGCCTTATCGACTTCATGTCGGGCCTCGTCAAGGGACTTGATGGAACCATCCGACGCGTCGCCGTCAAAGTGTTCATGCTGACCCCCGCGGGGATCGAACAGTTCGACGACGAACTTGACCAGAACAGCCTGCAGACGAGCGACGACGAAGAACTCCTGGCGTAGTCAATGCCAGTGTTGGGAAACATCCTCTGGGTAATTCTGTGGTGCTTCTCGGCATTGCTGTGGGCTCGCTTCATTCTGGAATGGGTTCAACAAATCGCGCCGCAGTGGCGCCCCCGCGGTGTGGTGTTGCTAATCGCGGAAGCGACGTACACCGTGACGGATCCACCGCTCAGATTTCTCCGACGATTCATCAAACCGTTGCGCATCGGTGCCGTCGCGATCGACCTGTCGTGGACTTTGTTGCTGTTCGGCACGTATATTGCAATGTCCTGGGTTGTTTAGGGTTCGCGGTAAAGTGTTGTCAACCGATAAAGCGGTTGTCCTAAGGAATGAGGCCGGCCAATGTTGAGCGCTGAAGACATTGTTAACAAACAATTCAAGACGAAACGCGATGGTTATGACCCCGATGATGTTGATGACTTCCTCGATGAGGTCGTCAAGGAACTTCGTCG
>WLEN01000004.1 GCA_009704225.1 Actinomycetota bacterium
ACAATCGCGAAGATGTAATCGGAATCTGCGTGAGGAAGCCACGACCATTTTGCTCGTGAACTACCCGGACCGAGACCGAACAGTCCCCCGGACGATAACGCCCACAGGCCGTGCATCGTCTGCCAACACACCGTCTCGTACTGTTCGGGTGTGCACCCTTGGATCCACGCGTCGAACCGCGCGCCACGGTTTGATCCGCCGACATTGAGCAGTGCGAATGCCGCCAATCCCGCCAATGCCGCGAGTGTCCAAATTGTGCGGGAAGGCAGACCCGCAAACGCGAGCATCCCCAAAACGATGAGACCCATAATGACGGTTGTTCCGAGGTCTCCCCCCAGGCCAACCATTCCAATGGGAATCCCCACCCAGACCAACGGTTGAATCCAGCGTTGAAGTGGTTCGTCCAACATGAACTCGTTGTCGTGAATCCACGAGGCAAACCATACGATTACGGCCAGTTTGAGAAACTCTGAAGGCTGGAAAGAGAGAAATCCGATGTCGAGCCAGTTGCGGTTACCTCCGTATTCTGTCCCGACCGTGAGCACCGCAAGTTGCAACACAAAACCGATACCGACGAACAGGTTCCGATTTTTGCTCCACATCGACACCGGCCACCGCGCGATGATGAGACACAGTGCCCCTCCGAACACCGCGCTCGCCGCCTGCATGAACCCATCGGCGAAGAAATTTCCCCCATTGCTCAAACCGCTGGTAACGGACGACGCCGACAGCACCATGAAAACCCCAAACAGCGACAATAAGGCCGTCACGGCAATCAGCATCGTGACGATCGGCGAGTCGGCCTCAAACGGGTTTCGCAGTTGAAGGCGATGTGACCGCAGACTAGTCATCAGTCAAACCAACGTGTGCGCGAACGGCTGCTTGGAATTGACGCCCGCGGTCGGCATAGTCAACGAATTGATCCATCGAGGCGGCGGCGGGCGCCAGCAACACCGTATCGCCCGGCGACGCGTTCAGAGCCGCGGCCGAAACGGCGGCGTTCATCACATCGTCCGCTTCAATCTCGACGAACGGAACATCGGGAGCCCACGCCGCCATCACTCGCCGGGGCTCTTCTCGGTCGACGCCAATGGCGATGACGGCACGAAGCCTCGATCGGTGTGCCTGCACCAACTCATCAATCTGCGTTCCTTTGAACATCCCACCAACAATCCACACCAGTGATGGGAATGCCCGGAGCGACGCATTCGCAGCGTGCGAGTTGGTTGCTTTCGAATCGTCGACCCAGGTCACACCACCGTTTTCGGCCACCGTCTCACACCGATGGTGGTCAAGTTGAAACGAATCCAGCCCGGCTGCTACATCGACCGCGGCCGCCCCAACAGACAACGCCATCCCGGAAGCGGCCAGGATATTGAGAATCATGTGCGGGGTTGCGAAGCCAAGTTCCGCCAAGTGATCGACCGTCGTTAATTCCTGGGCGTTGTTTCGTCGATCGGGGACAAAGGCACGGTCGACCAGTATGCCGTCAATTGTCCCTAATTCACCGGTGTCCGGCGTCACTAAACCGAAGCCGATTGCCTCGCAGCCTTCTTCAACATTCGCGTCGCGCACAAGGGTCTCAGTCACGGGGTCGATTCGGCTATAAAACACAGACTTGCGGGTGTTGTGATACACCGCACCTTTCGCCGCACGGTAGGCCTCGGCCGAGCCGTGCCAATCGAGATGGTCCTCGGCGATGTTGAGGCATGCGCTGACCAGCGGGCGAAGTGCCCCTTCCCCGACGGTAGGCAACCAGTGCAATTGGAAACTTGAGATCTCGACGACAAGAAATTCGAAACCTGTTGGGTCACGAACTGCGTCCAATACCGGTACGCCGATATTTCCAACCGCTGCGACGCGAAACCCCGCTGTCGCTAAAAAGTGTGCAGTGAGCTGAGTCGTTGTCGTCTTGCCATTGGTCCCCGTGATGAGGATCCATTCCGCGGTCAATACTTTGTCTCGGACTCGCCACGCAAGTTCGATGTCACTCCAGATCTGAATCGACTCGGTAGCAGCCCAGGAGACGATCGGGTGTTGAGGGGAAATACCCGGACTGACGACGATGACATCCGGCGTAAACTCGGCAGCCAACCGGACCATCTCGGTCTCGTCCGGCGCGATCGCATAGTCAACACCGATGACGTCAAGAATCGCGGTGTGCTCGTCTGACGCACCTGCGGTGACAACGAACGCGTCACACCCGAGCTCCCACAGTGTGTCGGCGACAGAAAACCCCGTAACCCCCAGCCCCACCACGAGGACTTTGACGCCCTTCCAATCAGCGTTCCAACTTGTCAGACCGGACAGGCGAGACATTACTGACTCGCCCATTCGAGGTAGAACAAACCGACCCCGAGACCTACTCCGAGTGTCGCGATCAACCAGAATCGAACGACAACAGTGATCTCGGCCCACCCCTTCAATTCGAAGTGGTGATGCAGCGGACTCATGAGAAAAATGCGTTTGCCCTTTGTCAACTTGAAGTACGCACGCTGGATGATGACCGATCCCGCCACAATCACGAAGAGCGATCCGATGAGGATGATAAGAAGTTCGGTTCGGGTCAAGATCGCGAGAGCTGCGATTGCACCGCCGAGGCCCAATGACCCGGTGTCACCCATGAAGATTTGAGCGGGCGTCGTGTTCCACCACAGAAACCCCACAGTACTTGCGGCGATGGCGGCGGCAATCGCAACCAGGTCCAGTGAGTCTCGAGCCTCGTAGCACTTATAGGCCACCTCGGGGTCCAATACAGAGTTGAAGCATGACTGGTTGAATTGCCAGAAGCCGATGATGACGTAGGAGATTATCGCAAGAATTGCGCTGCCGGAGGCCAGCCCATCAAGTCCGTCAGCAACGTTGACTCCATTTGCTGTGGAGATGACAATGAGGTTCGTCCACAGCACGTAAAGGATGACACCGACGATTCCGCCGATGACGGCGAAGTCGAGCCATGGAATGTCTCTCACCGCACTGATGGCCATCGAGGCCGGGGTCATGCCGTTCTCATCGGGGAAACTGATGGCGAGGAGTGCAAAAACCGTAGCGACGAGAGCCTGTCCGAAAACTTTCGCCCAACCCCCGAGACCGAGACTGCGTTGTTTTCGTATCTTGGTGAAATCGTCGATGAAGCCGACGATTCCCATTCCGGTCATCATGAAAATGACGAGAAGTCCACTCAGGGTCGGCGCATCCTGTTCGACAAGGTGCCCAAGGGCGTAACCGATAACTGCGCCGAGAACGATAACGATTCCGCCCATTGTCGGCGTCCCACGCTTCGTGTGGTGGCTTTGTGGCCCGTCATCGCGAATCAATTGCCCCCAACCGAGGCGAACGAACAACCGAATGAACGCGGGTGTCATGAACAGTGAGAACGCGAGGGCGAAACTGGCACCAAAGAGCACTGACCTCATGGTCGATCCCCCTTCAGTCGCTCGACAACATCGCCCAGCGAAACGTCCACTCCACCGGTTACAAGAATCGCCACCCGCGGGCCACGGAAACTCGTAATCTCATCGTAGGCGTGTGCGGTGTCGGAAACGGGGATTGACTCTCCGCCCCACGAACCTTCTTGCTCGGCGGTCTGATGAATCCTTCTGGCAGCCTCGCCCACCACAATCAAGTGGTGCACGTTGAGCCGCACGCTCATGATCCCGAGGATGTCCAGTTGATCGGCCACATCATCGCCCTCGATCAGTCCCGCCACGTGGACGGTGTCATAACCTTCGACTCGAAGTTCCGCGAGTTTTCGCTGCGCGGCGCGAACACCCTCAAAGGTGGTTTCGGTGTGGGCGTCTAATAGGAGCGTTCCATCCGAGAGTTCGGACATAATCACAATGACCAACCAGCTTCGGCCAAAGCAGACCGAGCCAGTTCGCGCGCGGAATAACGTGTCCGTTCGCCGCGGATGTCCCGGTAATCCTGATGTCCAGGGCCCGCCCACAAAATGGAGTCCCCTTCGCGTGCGAGTGATACAGCGAGTCGAATGGCGTTCTCCGGCGGCGATTCTTCGAAGATCTCTGGGCCATTTGCAACCGATCGAGCCGCGTCGAGCAGTTGCGTGCGAATGGAGGCGGGGTCTTCGAATCGGGGGTGATGGTCGGTGATGATGAGAATGTCGCATCCTTCGGCCGCGACGCGGGCCATATCGAATCGCTTCGACGCGTCTCGGTCTCCGTCCGCGCCGAAAACCATGATGGTTCGACCCGTTGTGAAACGTCGCACGGCCGCCAAAGTGTGATCAAACGCGTCCGGCGAATGCCCGAAATCGACGTAGACATTTGGTCCACGGTCGCCCGACACCTTCTCTGTCCGCCCGGGCAGATAGGTCTGAATTCCATTGTCCCGTTCCAGGGCCGCGGCAATCACGTCAGGGTCATACCCCGCCTCGATAAGCATGACAAGGGCAAGCCCTGCGTTTGCGGCCATGTGGCGCCCGATGACTGGCTCACGCGTCGAGATGGACACGCCGTCCGCCGACATCAACGTGAACGCCGTGAAGGCGGGATTGTCCTCGGTCACCTCAACCTGCCAATAAGCGGACAGATCTCCTGTTGACGAAATTGTGGTTACGGGAATGTGTGACTCTTCGACGATTCGGTGCCCCCAGGTTGTATCCAGGGATACAACGCCGCGACGGGCAACATCAGGGTGAAAGAGCGCACGCTTCGCTCGGAAATAGTCCTCCATGTCGGAATAGTCATCGAGGTGGTCGTGCGAAAGGTTGGTGAATCCGGCGACGTCGAACCTGATTCCGGAAACACGATTGTGCGTCAATGCCTGAGCAGACACTTCAATGACGACCGCGCGGACGGCGGCTTCCTTCATCCGGGCGATGAGCGCGTGAAGTTCGCTGGCCTCGGGTGTCGTCAATCGCGAAACAAAATTCTCGCCAGCGATATGACGCTCTGCTGTTGTCGACAGTCCCGTGGTGATTCCCATTTGGCGCAAGACCCCTTCAAGCAGATACGCCGTTGAGGTTTTCCCGTTCGTTCCCGTAATTCCAAAATATTGCGGAGCATCATCATCGGTTCGATAGATCCATCGAGCGATGTCCCCAAGTGAGGCACGTGGTGATTCAACGACAACAATCGGTAATCCACACTCGGCCGCGATCACCGCTCCATCATCATCCGTGAGTAATGCGACCGCTCCATTGGCACGGGCATCACGGGCGAACTCAGCGCCGTGGCGGTTCGCGCCGCGCACGGCAACGAACATGTCGCCTGCCGTCACTTCACGGGTCATCACGGTCAATCCAGAAATCTCGACACCGCGCAGATTTCCTATTGATCGGAGGCCGAACTCAGAAACCAAGAGGTCAAGCGATCGCGGACTAACGTGATCGGGTCGAATAACGGGTGGAATGTTTCCAGTCACGCGTCGATTTCCTTCACCATTCGATCGGCCAGTTCTCTGCTTTCCCAGTGGACGGCGGGACCCGATAGTACTTGAGCGTTTGTCCCATGAGTGTAGCGAACGAGGTAGCCGCCGCGAGAGAGGTTCGTTCGAATTGGGGCAAGCCAAAGGTGACAACGATGGCGAACTGTGGATTCTCGGCGGGCGCGACGCCGGCCACCGAGATGATGCGGTCATCGGTGTACGCGCCGTTTCGGGCGACTTCTGCTGTTCCGGACTTGATTGCGATGCGATATCCGGGAACCCCCACCAACGATTTCAAGAAACCACTTTTGGCGACGGTTTCCATCATCGAGATTGTTAGGTCTGCAGCGTCGGCCGATACGACCTGAACTCCCTCAGTGGGCGGCTGTTCGATTACCGTTCCATCTGATTTTTCACATCCGGAAATCAATGTGAGTGGTTTTCGTATCCCATGGTTTCCGAGGGTTTGATACGCACTCGCGATTTGTGCACTCGTCGTCGTAATCCCCTGGCCGAAGATTTCGGTGTACTGAGTCACATTGTCAACTACGTCTGGACTGGCAATGTAACCAGAGTCTTCACCAAGAAAATTGACGGCGGTCTTTTGGCCGATCCCAAAGGAACTGAGAATGTCATATCGCGCCCGTTTGTTAAGTTGGTGGGCCATTACGTTCATCCCGATGTTCGAAGAATTGAGCAGAATACCCGTCGTCGTCCAGCGCTCCGTTCCATGCGCGAAAGAGTCGACAATGAATTTTCCGTCCCCGACGGCAAAACGCCCTGGCACGGTGAATCGGTCCATGGGATTTACCAGTCCCTGGTCCAGCATGGACGCGACGGTGATTGGCTTCACCACGGATCCCGGTTCATACGGCGATGAAAAGAGTCGTGCCCCCATGTCATCGACCTTTGATCCGTCCACGTTGTTTGGATCGACGCTGGGCCAGTCAGCGGCGGCCAGAATGTGACCATCTTCGATTCGAACAATGAGCGCAGTGGCCCAGGCTGCCCCCAGTTCCTTCCCGCGAGCACTCACCACTTTTTGAGAAAACCACTGAAGATCTGAATCAATCGTGAGGTGAATCGTCCCGCCGTCTACGGGCGAGATTTGCTCGATAGTTGATCCAGGAATGCGGATTCCATCGCGTCCCTTGGCATAAGTCAGCACGCCATCCGTTGCCGCCAAACACGAGTCCTTCGAGAGCTCGATACCCGCGAGTGGGCCATCCGTTCCCATAAAACCGACGAGGTTGCCGCCGACGGCACCACGTGGATAGGTTCGCGTCGGGCGAAGGTCGTTATAGACCCACGGGACCCCAAGCGCTTGGATCTGGCGCAGCACGTCTATGGTCACGCCCTTGACGAGATAGGCGAAGTCCGCAGTTGGATCTTGTGTGATTGCCGCGCGCAATGCCGCAACCTTGGTATCAGTTATCTCAGCAATTTCCGTCAGGGCCTGCTCGACGGTGACTGTCGCATCGTCTCTGAGGAAATCAACTGTGTATTGAGGTGACGCCGTGATGTCATATCGGTCGACAGTCGAGGCGAGTACGATTCCGTTCGCATCGACAACATCGCCTCGCACTCCATAGAGAACGCGTGAGATGGTTCGGTGGGTCTCGGCTTCACCGTTGAGCTTGTCTGCGTCAACGACCTGAATGACGATTAATCGCCCGACGAACAAGGCTGCCACTACGAAAACAGATCCCAGCAGAAAGCCAACCCGCCGCGAAAACTCTGAGGAACGATGCATCCCGTCCGCTCCTCCTCGGTCAGTTTCAGTGAGTATTCGGCGCAGGGATTCCTGACGTCGAAGTCACGGTCGTGGTCGTCTTCACCGATTCTGCCCCACCGGATACCCCCTCAACCGATGCCACGCCACGCATGGTCGACTTAGAGATAAGTGCTGACTCTAAAGAGTTGGCGATGGTCGTTCGGTCTATCGAACCCTGCCCGCCCACGTATGGGTTCCCCCACACTTTGCCATCACTGATTCTGAGATAGGCGGGTCGTGCGTTGGAGATCATCCCGAGGCCTTGGGCCACGGAAGACAGGTGTTGTGGTGAATTGAGCACATTGAGTTGCTCTCCGATGAGTTGTGCGTCGCGTCCCAAATTTTGGCTTTCTTGAGCCTTGGCGGCTATGGCGTAGGCGTTTGCATCGATTGCAACGGACAGCACGAGGCGTCCGACAATCAGGAGCACGATGGACACAACGATGATGGTGACGTTACGACCGGAGAAAATTGCCCGAATCTTTGCGGCTGTCGTCAGCGTGGGTAGGGCACGAACTGACGAAACGGGCCGAAGACGGGGTGCCGTTTGAGAACTTACCGATGTCATTGGGCGCCTCACCCCGTATTGCGCTGAGTAAGAGGGGTGGATCAGCGTGCTCATGCGGCCGGAACCAATCGTTCGATCGCGCGAAATTTGACGGACGCAGCACGTGAATTTCGGGAAATCTCGTCCGCGCTGGCGTTTCGCGTTCCAGAAAACACCAATCGATACCCGGCGCGAAGCGCGACGGGAACGACGGGTAGAGAGTGTGGCGCGGTTGAGGTACTGGCCGCGGCAAACGCGACCTTGACGATGCGATCCTCCAGGGAGTGATAAGACAAGACGAGAAGGCGTCCACCGACCGCGAGAGCAGACAGCGCGTTGTCGATTGCGAGTCGAAGGATGGAGAGTTCACCGTTGACTTCGATGCGCAACGCTTGGAAAACTCGTTTCGCAGGGTGCCCAGAATTCTTGAGTGCATAAGGCGTGGCGTCGTTCAAAATTCGAACCAAGTGTTCACTGCGAACAATCGGGCTTTCGCGCCGTTCGGCAACGATGGCCCGGGCGTAACGGGGCGCCAACTTCTCTTCGCCAAAATCCCTGAAAATTCGAATGAGATCGCCTTCGTCATATTCGCGAAGAATGTCGGCGGCCGTCTGTCCAGTTGTTTGGTCCATTCGCATGTCGAGGGGTGCGTCAACCGCATAAGCAAAGCCACGGTCGGATTCATCAATCTGCATGGATGAAATTCCGAGATCGAGCAAAATGCCGTTCGCGGAAGTTCGGTTAGCGGTCGCTAGTGCTTCGGCGATGTGGTCGTAGGTGGAGTGAACCCCGATAAACCGCGGTCCAAAGACGGAGAGTCGCTCACTGGCGAGCCGAAGTGCGGCCGCGTCTCGATCAATACCCACCACCGTCGCATGAGCAAAGCGATTGAGAATTGCTTCACTGTGTCCGCCGAGCCCCAGAGTTCCGTCGACGACAACTGAATTGTCTTCCGAGAGAACCGGAGCAAGCGCATCGAGGCACTCATCGAGAAGGACGGGGGTGTGTATCGGAGTGTTCATAGTATTCCGGTGTTCGCGAAGATCCGATTCCCATCCGCTGCCTGCCGTGGGGAAGTACTTCAGGGGCGGCGGGGAGTCGCATCATCGCGCTAGAAGAGTCCCGGAATCACCTCCTCCTCGGTGTCGCTGTATGCCTGTTCCTTCTCGGCGTAATAAGTTGCCCATGCATCGGCAGCCCAGATCTCGGCGCGACTGCCGACGCCGATCACGACCAGGTCACGGCCAAGTCCGGCGTACTCGCGAAGTTGTCCTGGAATCATGACTCGGTTCTGTTTGTCTGGCGTCTCGTCACTTCCGCCTGACAACAACAAACGCGAGTAGTCGCGCGCGACCTTGCTCGAAATGGGTGCTGACGACGCGGATTCAAGTAGTCCCTGAAAGGTTGCACGCGGGAACACGTAGATGCACCGTTCTTGACCACGGGTGAGAACGATGCCGCCAGCGAGTTCATCACGAAACTTGGCAGGCAGGATGACGCGTCCTTTGTCGTCGAGTTTTGGTTCATACGTTCCGAGCAACATGGCTGCCTCCTTCCCTCTGTCCCAACTTGGTTATTTGCTCCACTTTACTCCACTTTACCCCACCATGCTCCACTTTGAGTCAAAATTTCCACATTTCGTGTCGCACAACTGTTTTTCGGGCGCAACAAAAAACCCGGCCACAGCCGGGTTTGATGAGAGTGCTAGTCCTTAGAGCTCGCCGTCACGGCGGCGTTCCCAACGGTCTGCGAGCTTGGATTCCGAACGAGGCTTCGATGCCGGGCGAACCTCACCGCGACGATTCATCGTCAACGTCGCGCCCACCATCATCACGCCAAATCCTGCAACGCCTATCAACGGAAGCTGCAGCACCACGCCAGCGAGCAATACGCCGACGCCCGCCACAATAACGAGCACACCGATTGTGATCAAGGTTGGGTTCGCACGGCGAGTTGAGGGATTAACGACATCGGCATTCGAGCCAGAGAGCTGTCGCTCCATCTCTTCGAGTACTCGGCGTTCTTCATCGGAAAAGGCCATATTCACTCCTTCACTTGTTAACAGTGTAAAGCGTGCTTCGCTAGTGTGGAACCGTGAGTTCCCCATTATCTTTCATTGACCGCGTTGCCGAAAATCTGCGAGAAGTCGTCGCGCAATCGCATCGTGAAATCTCCGAAATTGCGACGGACGCCGATGCCCTCACCACGGTATCCGAATCGTTCCTTCACGGTGGCAAGCGATTTCGCGCTCGCCTTGCCTATTGGGGCTGGCGTGCGGCCGTGACCTTTGGCGATGTCTCTGTCGACCCTGACGAACACGAAGAACAGCACCGGGTCGTAGATCTTGCAACTGGACTGGAACTGTTTCACGCTGCGGCTCTGGTTCACGACGACATCATCGACAACAGCGATACGAGGCGCGGCGTGACTACCGCCCACCGCCAATTCGAACGACACCACATCGACGGTCGGTTCTTTGGGTCACCGACAAACTACGGCGCTTCCAGCGCCATCTTGCTCGGAGACCTATTGTTGGCGTGGGCGGACGACCAATTCCTCGGGGCGGTAATTGGTCTGGACTCCAGTGTGAGCCGGGCCTACCGCGACGAGCTTCGCACGATGCGTTCCGACGTTACGGCCGGGCAATTTCTTGACAACCACGATTCCGTCGCGTGGCGCACGATTCCCCACGAGGAATCGGTAGATCGCGCGCAGCGCGTGGTGATCTACAAATCGGCTAAGTACAGCGTCGAAGCGCCTCTGATTCTCGGCGCAATCCTCGGCGGTGCGGCGCCTGACTTGATTTCGGCAATGAGAGGCTTTGCGCTTCCCCTCGGTTTTGCTTTTCAACTGCGCGACGACATGCTCGGCGTTTTTGGTGACGAAGAAACGACTGGAAAGCCGGCAGGTGACGACCTTCGCGAGGGCAAACGGACTGTGATGCTCGCCATCGCGAGGCAAAACGCAGATCCTGCGACACTCACGGTCCTCGATGAGCTTGTCGGAGACCCTCGGCTCGAGCCGGCGCAGATCGAAATGCTGAGATCGACTCTTCACGCAACGGGAGCGGTCGCCCAAACCGAAGACCTCATCACCCGTTCCCGGGAACGATCACTTCGCGCGCTCGCCGAAATGGGCGTTGATGCATCGGTTGCCAAGGAACTCGGTTCCCTTGTTGAGGCGATCACTGTCCGGAACGTGTGACAAGACACACCTCCCGCGCCTGACGAGTTTTAGGCCTCCCTCCCCCGAGAATAAAGGAGGAAGGGGGATCCGAAATGGTCGACAATATTCCGTCAGATTCGGCATCTCCGATATTCGAAGGTCTCGCTCCTCAGTTTTCTGCGGCATCGAGGCGGGCTCGCCGCACGAGCATCCTTACTGTCGCTGCGAGCGCGTTGCCCATCATCGCAGCGTCGTGGGTTGCGGGAGCAACCACCGTCACCGAACTCGATCCGACCCAACAACCTCCGGCTCCCCCAGAGCCCACTCCCCAAGAACTGATGGACGCCACCAGCGTGTTGGGTCAGTCGTCCCACATTGTGCGGGCGGGAGAAAGTCTGAAATCGATCGCCGAGATGCACGGCATACCGACGGCCGCCCTGCTCGCCCTGAACGGCCTATCGTGGCAGACAGCTGTTCACGAAGGACAAGAACTCGTTGTGAGCAAAAAACAACGGAAACCGGTCGGCGAACTCAAGGGGTCCCTTCCACTCCTCGCGGAAAGCCCGATGCTCGAGTCGGGCATTCGTGCCGATGATCTCGGCCAGGTAGCGGACGGCGGTGTCGTCACGGCGTTGTCGGCAGAAATGGCCACGAATGCCCGAATTATCATTCAGGTCGGGCGCGAACTCGGCATCCCCAACTACGGAATTGTGATCGCTCTCGCCACCGCCGCACAGGAATCACATTTGCGAAACCTCGACTATGGCGATCGAGATTCAGTCGGGCTCTTTCAACAACGTCCCTCGTCGGGCTGGGGTACGGAAAGCCAAATCAGAGACCCACGTTACGCGGCGCGCGCGTTTTTTGGAGGACCCACCTCACCCACACCGGGCGAGACGAATGGGCTGCTCGACGTAGATCAATGGCAACACATGTCAGTTACCGACGCTGCGCAAGCCGTGCAAATCAGCGCCTTCCCCGGGGCGTACGCCAAGTGGGAAGTCAGCGCATGGAACTGGCTTTTCGAACTGACCTAATGTTTCACCCACGTCAGCGCGTAACCAACTTAACCCAGACATACACTGGACGATATGAGCGCTGAATCGAACGACCGACTGGTCGGAACTGTGCTCGATGGTCGCTACCGGATTGAGTCTCGCATCGCTCGTGGCGGAATGGCGAAGGTGTATCTCGCGGAGGACACACGCCTCGAGCGTCAAGTTGCCATCAAAATCATGCATGATCACCTCACGGATGATGGTGACTACGCCGTGAAGTTTATTCGAGAGGCACGGCACACCGCCCGCCTCGCGCACCCGAACATCATGTCGGTCTTTGACCAGGGCCACGTCGATGACACCCTGTACCTCGTCATGGAATATCTGCCGGGGATGACCTTGCGTGATTTGCTCAACGATTACGGAACGCTCACTATTGAACAATCGCTCGACATTACGCAGGCAGTTCTTCAAGCCCTTTCGGTGGCTCATCGCGAAGGTATTTTGCACCGCGACGTCAAGCCTGAGAACGTCATCCTCGTCAATGATGGCCGCATCAAGATTGGTGACTTCGGACTTGCGCGACCCGTGACCAATGCCACGGATACCGGGAAGTCCCTTCTCGGAACCGTCGCCTATATTGCCCCCGAGCTGTTGACGCGTAGCCAGGCGGATAATCGAAGTGACCTGTATTCCGTTGGCATCATGTTGTACGAAATGTTGACGGGCAAGCAACCCTTCACCGGAGAGACTCCGATGCAGGTCGCGGTTCAACACGCTCAACAGCCGATGCCGTTCGCGGCTGAGTCAAACCCCACCGTGAGTCGCGCCGTCGATGACATCATTCATTGGGCGACCCAAAAGAAACCGTCGGATCGGCCCAAGGACGCCCGATCGATGCTCGACGCGCTCACGCGTGCACTGGCCCAACCTGACGACGCAGCAACACGGGTCATCGATTCCCCAACTTCGTCGGCACAGATTGAGGACTCCCGCGAGACCCAACGTGCACTACCGACAATTACCTCGGTCGCCGCGACTGATGGACCATTCGATTCTGACGCGCGGGAGTCGATCCGAGCACGTGGTCGAAGCTTCCGAGTGCTCTCACTCCTCATCGCAGTAATTGTGATTGTCGGGGGTGGCGGTTCAGTGTGGTGGTTCCAGTCCGGGCCTGGGTCACTCGCCGCCAGTGCCGTCGTGGCCGGAATGTCGGTGGAGAACGCCACCATCAGTTTGACGACAGCTGGCTTCGTGGTCATTGACCCCGTTTCCGAGGAATACCACCCTGACATCCCCGAGGGCATGGTCATCGGCACTTCACCTGAAATCACCTCGGGAATGCCGAAGGGAACTGAAGTGCACCTCGTTGTCTCACTGGGACTCGAGCCGATTGCGTTCCCCAGCTTCGACAACATCACCATCGTGGACTTTTCCGCTCAACTTGCGAAGTTGGGAATTGGAGTGGTCAACACCTCGAAGGAGTTCGACAAGACCATCCCCGCGGGTGAGGTCCTCGCCGCATCACGTCCTGACGGGTCCGCAATCACTGTCGGGGACACCTTTTTTTCGGGCGACTCCGTTTTGCTCATCGAATCGGCGGGAAAGGTTCCGTCCGTCAGTGGCTTGACTGTCGCACAAGCAACCGCCGCTCTCGAGGAGGTCGACCTCACGGTCAGCGGACGAGCAACCGAGGAGTTCTCCTCGACCTTCTCCGCCGGCACGGTCATTGCGGTGGTCGCTGCCGGTGGCGTTATTCATCCCGGTGGTTCTGTCTCGCTCGTCGTCTCGAAAGGGCCGGAACTCGTTGCGGTGCCAGGCGTCTTGGGGATGACGATTGCTGCCGCAAAGGCGTTGCTCGAGAATCTCGGCTTTTCCGTTACCGTACTGACGGAAATTCCCAAAAAACTCTGGGACCAAAGTTGGGCGGAAGCCGTCTCAACAGATCCGAGTGAGGGAACCCAAGCGCCAAAGGGCGCCGCAATCACGCTTCAGGGAAAAATCTAAATTCAGTCCCCGAGCGGCATGAGGATGAGCCCAAGCGCCAATGCAAACATGATGAGAGCGATAACAGTGTCCAATACTCGCCAGAATTTTGGATTCTTGACATAGGGCGAGAGCGCTTTTGCGCCGTACGCGAGACCAAAGAACCATGTGATGCTGGCCGCGGATGCACCGAGCGCGAACCACCAGCGGTTGTCTCCGAACTGCGCCGCGAGAGCACCGAGGAACACCACCGTGTCGAGATAGACGTGCGGGTTAAGGAGAGAAAAGGTCGCTGTCGCAATAATGACTGTTCGAATCGTGCTCGGCCCCTGTCCCGACACGTCCATTGATTGGCCAGAATTCGCTTTTCTCAACGACGCGATTCCGAACCACACGAGGTAACCCGCCCCCAACCAGCGCACGAGTCCCAAGAGGAAGGGCACAGATTCGAGAAGCGCACCGAGGCCAGCGACGCCGAGGACGATCAGGGTGGCATCTAAGAATGCCGAAACCATGGCGACAGGAAACACAAACTTTCCCGACAATCCTTGGCGCAAAACGAACGCATTCTGAGCACCGATAGCAACAATGAGAGCTAGTCCGGTGAATAAACCAGAAACGATTGCCGGCGCGATAGGCGTCATGCGATAACGGCAAGTTCCTCGGCGACGAGGAAGGCAAGTTCAAGCGACTGTGTGTGGTTGAGCCGGGGGTCACACAACGATTCGTAGCGCGAGGCAAGGGTTGCTTCATCAATCATTTCTGAACCGCCCAAACACTCGGTGACATCATCACCGGTCAATTCGACGTGGATGCCCCCGGGGAACGTACCGACGGATCGATGAGCCTCGAAGAATCCCGTGACCTCGTTTACTACATCATCGAAACGGCGGGTCTTGTATCCGTTCGGGGTGGTAATTCCATTTCCGTGCATCGGATCCGTGACCCACACCGGAAGAGCGTCGGTTCCCTTGACAGCCTCCAACAACGGCGGAAGCGCGTCGCGAATGACTCCCGCTCCCATTCGTGTAATAAAGGTCAATCGACCGGGGATTCGTTTCGGGTCCAGTATGTCAATCAACTGTCGAACCATGTCCGGGGTGGTCGACGGGCCCAACTTGACGCCGATGGGATTCGAGATGCGCGAGAAGAAATCAATGTGCGCCCCGTTTAGTTCGCGCGTGCGCTCGCCAACCCACACAAAGTGTGCGGACGTGTTGTATGGATTCCCGGTGCGCGAATCGATCCGCGTCATCGGTCGTTCATAATCCATCAGCAGACCCTCGTGGGACGCGTAAAACTCGACACGCTTGAGCGAATCAAAATCGGCACCCGCTGCCGCCATGAATTTGATTGCTCGATCGATGTCTTTTGCCAGGGTCTCGTAGCGCTTGTTGGCGGGGTTCTCGGCGAAACCCTTGTTCCACGAGTGCACCTCCCGAAGGTCAGCGAAACCACCTTGCGTGAAGGCGCGGATGAGATTCAGCGTCGAAGCCGCCGTGTGATATCCGCGCATGATTCTGTTGGGGTCTGCTTCGCGGGATTCGGGGGTGAAGTCGTACCCGTTGACAATGTCACCGCGATACGCCGGAAGCGTCACGCCGTCGCGAGTTTCGGTGTCGCTCGAGCGCGGTTTGGCGAACTGCCCGGCCATGCGTCCCATTTTGACGATTGGCATTGACGCACCGTACGTGAGAACGACGGCCATCTGCAAAATCGTCTTCACGCGATTGCGAATTTTGTCCGCGGTCGCGCTGTCAAATGTTTCTGCGCAGTCACCACCCTGCAACAAAAACGCCTTGCCGCTCGCAACTCGAGCAAGGCGATCCGTGAGCTGATCGACTTCACCAGCGAAAACAAGAGGAGGGAGTTTTGACAGTTCCGAGGTGACCCGCGCCAATTCCTCGGGGTTTCCCCACGTCGGCTGCTGGTTGATTGGCAAGCCACGCCACGCGTCGAGCCCCTCCAATACCCCGGGGGCTACGTTTACAATCGGTTCCGTCACAATCGTCCTATCGCAGTAAAGGACTCCAGCCTACCGAACTCTAGGAAACGGACTGCCGAGCACGGCGAGTACTCGCATACTCGTCAACGTACTCCTGACCAGAAATGCCCACAATCTCGTGCATGATTTCATCGGCGATTGCACGAAGGACAAAACGATCGTTTGCATATCCCTCAAACCGTGAAAAGTCGAGGGGGCGACCAAACACAACGCCAATGCGCTGCACCTTGGGAATCTTCGACCCAATTGGCATGACTTTGTCGGTATCAATCATTGCGACCGGGATAACCAGGACCCCGGACTCAAGGGCCATTCGGGCAATTCCGGTTCGACCTCGATACAAACGCCCATCGGGACTGCGCGTTCCCTCGGGATAAATGCCCAGAAGTTTTCCTTGCGACAGCACGTTGATTCCCGTTTTCAGTGCGTCCTCACTAGCCTTGCCGCCCGATCTGTCGATGGGAAGTTGGCCTGACGCCAAAAAGAATTGACGAACGAGCCATCCTTTGATGCCGCGTCCGGTGAAATATTCCGATTTGGCGAGGAACACAACGGGTCGACGCAACACGAGCGGCAGAAAGACCGAATCGATGAAAGACAAATGGTTGCTGGCGAGAATCGCCGACCCTGAAACGGGAACGTTTTCGGTACCTTTTAGCCACGGTCGAAAGACCCGAAGCAGAATCGGTCCGAGGACAAGATTTTTTACAATCCAATAGAACACGGGTTC
>WLEN01000040.1 GCA_009704225.1 Actinomycetota bacterium
ATTCCATCATGATGTACACCCTTGGTGTCATTGGAATAGTCGGATTCATCCTCGCCGAGGCGCGAATGGGTGACGATGCCCTCATCCCGCTGTCACTTTTCAAATCGACGACGTTCTCTCAAATAACCGTCCTCGGGATTCTCGTTGGATTCGCGATGTTCGGTGCCATGATGACAATCCCACTGTTCCTACAACTCGTTGTTGGATCTACTCCCACGGAGAGCGGAATCCAAATGCTGCCGATGGTACTAGGAATCATGGTGGCCACCGCGATCGGGGGGCGCGTGATCTCCAAAACGGGACGCTACAAAGCGCTCCCTATTTTTGGCACCGGACTGCTCGTCGTCGCATTCGTGTGGCTTGTCCAAATCAACAAAGACTCTGACCTTTCGTTCCTCATGATCGGGATGTTAATTGTGGGCTCTGGGCTCGGACTAATGATGCAGACATTGACAATCGCTAGCCAAAACGCTGTCGAGCCACGCCAGGTCGGCGTTGCGACCGCCGGTGCGACGTTCTTCCGCCAGATCGGTGGAACGCTCGGGACTGCCGTGTTGTTTTCCGTATTGTTTGGCAAGATCCCTGAAGCCCTCAAGGACATCTTCAGTCGAGCTGACACTCAAAAACAACTCGGAGCGGCGCTTAACGACCCGGCGATTATCAATGACCCCGCCAACGCGGGCATTATCGAGATGTTCACCAAATCTTCGTCCAACCCTGAATCCTTGTCGGACTCTCTGAGTGGAAACACGTCTTTCCTCAATGGAGCCGCCGATGTGCTCAAGGCGCCGTTCATTGAAGGCTTCGCGTTGTCAGCACAGTCGGTGTATTCCGTTGCGCTGGTCATCTCCATCATCGCGTTTGTCCTGTCGTGGTTCATTAAAGCCGAGCCTCTTCGAGAGAAGAGCGGACACCAAGAGGCAGCCGAGGCTGCTGCCGCTGGACACTAGGGGACGTAATGGATTTGCGCGTTGAGAACGAGCGCATCACGGGTCTGCGCGATGGCGTCGCCGTTGGCTGGGTGGATTTCGAGGTCACCGACGGTGTGGCACGCCTTTTTCACACCGAGGTGCTTCCAACAATGCGCAATACAGGTGCTGGCACCGAATTGGTCGTTTCCGTTCTCGAATGGTTTCGCGACAACACTGAATATCGAATCGTCGGGGTGTGCCCATTTGTCCCCGTCGTTATTCGACGCCACCCCGAATTCGAGGCTCTGACAACGCGATAGTTATCCGAATCGACCCGAAATGTAGTCCTCGGTGTTCTTCTGAGTCGGGTTCGAGAAGATCACGGATGTGTCGTCGAATTCGATGAGTTTTCCCGGATCGCCTTCTCCTGCGATGTTGAAAAACGCTGTTCGGTCGGATACGCGAGCGGCTTGCTGCATATTGTGCGTCACGATGACGATTGTGTAGTCGTTCTTCAATTGCGACACGAGGTCTTCAATCGCCTGGGTCGAGATTGGGTCGAGTGCCGACGTCGGCTCGTCCATGAGAAGCACTCGAGGTCTAACCGCGATTGCGCGCGCAATGCATAAACGTTGTTGCTGGCCCCCGGACAGACCACCGCCGGGCTTGTCGAGACGATTTTTGACCTCTTTCCACAAGTGTGCACTCTTGAGTGACGATTCGACGATGCCGTCTTGGTCTGACTTTGACATTCGGTCACTGTTGAGCTTGTAACCCGCCAGCACGTTGTCGCGGATTGACATCGTCGGGAAAGGGTTCGGGCGCTGAAAGACCATTCCGACGTCGCGTCGAACGGTCACCGGGTCAACCTCATCCCCGTACAGGTTGAGGCCATCAAGACGGATGTCCCCCTTGACTCGTGCACCGGGAATGACCTCGTGCATGCGGTTGATGGTGCGCAACAGTGTCGACTTTCCGCAACCGGACGGTCCGATGAACGCTGTCACCGTCTGAGGTTCAATCGTGAGGGACACGTCCTCGACGGCGAGAAACTGACCGTACAGCACGTCGACGTGATCGAGTTCAATGATTTTTCCCATGTCTTTTTCCGTCCTTAGTGGTTTCCGGCGGGCCTAAACACGCGCGAGACAATTCGAGCTCCGAGGTTGAGGACCATAACAATCACGATGAGCGTCAGGGCACCGGCCCACGCGCGATCAATATATGCCTGCGCGTCCGTTCCCTGGCTGGAATACGAGTTATAGACGAAGACCGGCAAGGTCATCATTCGCTCGCTGAACGGGTTGTAGTTCATGCTCTGCGTGAATCCGGCAACAATAAGAAGCGGTGCGGTCTCACCAATCACGCGTGCAATCGCGATCATGATTCCGGTGACCAGGCCGCCAATCGCTGTGGGGATGACGACGCGAAGGATCGTGAGCCACTTGGGTACTCCGAGTGCGAGCGAGGCTTCGCGCAGTTCGTTGGGGACAAGCCGGAGCATCTCTTCGCAACTGCGAACGACGACGGGAATCATGAGCACACTGAGTGCGACGGCGCCAGCGAAGCCCATTCGAACGCCCGGCCCGAAAAAGAGGGAAAACATTGCGAACGCGAAAAGTCCGGCGACGATGGATGGAATTCCCGTCATCACATCGACCATCGTTGTCACCCAGTTTGAGAATCGCCCTCGACCGTATTCGACCAGATACACGCTGGTCAGGAGCCCGATGGGAATCGAGATGAGGGCGGCAATGAGTGTGATTTCCAGTGTGCCGATAACTGCGTGCAGCGCGCCACCACCATCGCCCACAACGTTTCGCATCGAACTTCCGAAAAATTGCCCGTCGAATCGAGCTAGACCGAGCGTAAATACTGTCCACACCAACGAGACGAGGGGTATTAACGCTAAGCCAAAGGCCGAGTAAACCAAGCCCGTCATCGTGCGGTTGATGGCTTTCCGACGGCCTTCCACTAACCAGGATGCTGGAACCACAAGCAGTCCAAAAATCGCTAGCCCCAAGACGAAGATTCCGAGGGGGACGAATTCGCCGTCACCTCGGCTAATGGCAGCGACAAAATATGAGATCGCCATTCCACTGATAAAAAGTGCAATGACTGTTCCCCGAGTCAGTGTGGCGGAACGTCCGCGAACGGTCGTCATCAGTTCTCGCCCATCTTTGCGCGCTGGCGCGAAACAATTGCGCGCGCGATTGAGTTGACCACCATCGTGATTGCAAAAAGAACGAGTCCCGCGGCAATAAGCGCGTTGACATCTAGCCCAGAGGCTTCCGGGAAGTCGAGTGCAATCGTCGATGCAATTGTCGACGGGTTTTCCGAGGTGAGCAGCTTGAACGTAACCGCCGCCGCCGGCGACAAGACCATGGCCACAGCCATGGTTTCGCCCAACGCCCGACCAAGACCGAGCATCGCAGCAGACAAGAGCCCGCTGCGGGCAAACGGAAGAACGGCCATTTGAATCATTTCCCAACGGGTTGCTCCCAAGGCAAGCGCCGCCTCTTCATGCAAACGCGGAGTCTGGAGAAAAACCTCTCGGGCCAGGGCCGACATGATGGGCAAAATCATGATGGCAAGGACTACCCCAACAGTAAGAATCGTGCGTCCAGTGCCAGAGACCGGCCCTTCGAAAATGGGAAGAAACCCCCAGTTGTCGGCGAGCCACTGATACACCGGCTGGATGAAGGGTGCAAAGACCTGGATCCCCCAGAGCCCATAGACAACCGAGGGGATCGCCGCCAGTAAGTCGATGACGTATCCGAGGGCCGACGCAATTCGGCGCGGGGCATAATGCGAAATGAAAAGCCCAATTCCAATGGACAGCGGTGTCGCAAAGATCAAAGCAAGCGCTGCAGAAAACAATGTCCCAAAAACCAATGGCCCGACGAAAGCCAGGAACCCGTCTGGCGTGGATTCGATTTGTGCCGATGGGTCAAGTGCCGGAAGCGCTTTGAATACCAAGAACACCGCAACGAGAACCAAAACCGAAAGAATGACGACGCCCGCGCCAATCGAAACGCCACGGAAAATTCGGTCGCCTCGCCGAAGTCGGGGCGTTGTGGGCGGCGCGGAGGTCACAGCGAAATCCTAACGACAGAAGAGGGGCGCTGCATCATGAAGATTCAGCGCCCCTCTCTTGGCCCTAGTCGTTACTTGATTGCTGCGGTGATTGCGGCCGCTTCTTCCTGAACTGCGCCCGAAACGGGTGCAGATCCAGCGTTGGCGGCGGCGGTTGCCTGCCCCTCAGCACTCGTCAGGTACGAGGCGTAGGCGTTCACGAGAGCGCCGACGGCGTCATCCGCGTAGTCGTTACATCCAATGAGGTACGAAACGAGAACGAGTGGGTAGCCGGTCGGATCGGTCAGAGTGCGGTCGATCGAAACAGCCATGTCGGTAGCCGAACGGCCTTCGATACGGGGTGACAGCGCCAAGACATTCGCTGCTCCTTCTGGCGTGTGCCCAACCCAGGTGTCGCCAACCTTGATGTTGGCGGTTCCGAGATCTCCGGCCTTCGATGCGTCCGCGTATCCGATGGTTCCGGTTCCGTTGGTGACAGCGTCAACAACGCCCGAGGTGCCAGAAGCGCCTTCACCAGTCGAGTAGGGGAATGGGTCTCCAACTTCGGCGTCCCAGATATCGCCAGCATTCTTGCTGAGGTAGTCCGTGAAGTTCTTGGTCGTTCCCGAGTCATCCGATCGGTGAACCGCGGTGATAGCCAAGTCGGGGAAGGTCACGTCCGGGTTGTCCGCGGCAATCGCTGCGTCGTTCCAGTTGGTGATGTCTCCCTTGAAGATTCCCGCGATCGTCGCAGGTGCCAGGTTAAGTGAGTCAACACCTTCGAGGTTGTAAATCACTGCGATGGGCGAGACATAGACGGGAACCTCGAAGTAGCCAGCTTCAGCTACACAAACGGGCGAGGCAAGAGCGAGTTCTTCGTCCGAAAGAGACGAGTCCGTGCCGGCGAATTCAACAGCACCGGCAAAGAAAGACTCTCGACCCGCACCTGAACCGCTGGGGTCATAATTGACGGTAACGCCATCATTGGCGGTCTGGAACTCGGCAATCCACGCTTCTTGGGCGGTTCCGGCTGATGATGCTCCGGCGCCGTTGAGCGTTCCTGTGAGAGTGGACGTGGGAGTACCCTCATCTGCTGGTTCGTTTGCGGCGCAACCCGTGAGGGTCAGTGCGACAAGCGCTACTGCACTCGCGGCTTTTACTGGATTGAACATTGTTTTCGTTGGACCTTTCGTTTTGGTGGGACCTCTATATTCGACAAAACCTTTAGTGCTCGAACTAGGTGGTTGAGATTACGAAACCAGCACTAAATGAACGGAACACAAACAACAGGTTTACAGGACCCTAATCTTCGAGGTCGCTGTCCGACCAATCACCCGTCGTGAGGTAACTGACCTTCGACGAAATATCGACAACATGGTCGGCGATGCGCTCAAAATAGCGGCTGGCGAGAGTGACGTCCACCGTGTGAACCGCTTTTTCTTTCCAGGTTTTGTCCAGAACAATCTCAAACACTTCGCGATGAAGTTCATCGACACGAGCGTCGGCGGCCTGAATCGACCGCGCCAAGTCGACCGACGTGTTCTTGAGTAACTTGATCAACTTCTTGCACAAACGAATGTCGAGGCGCGCCATCTCGTCAAATGTGTCGGAGAGTGACTCGGGTATCGCGGAATCGGGGAATCGAAATCGGGCGATAGTGGCTATGTGCGAGGCGAGTGCGCCCATGCGTTCGAACGACGCAGAGATACGCAGGGTCGATACAAGGATGCGAAGGTCTCGGGCAACCGGGGCCTGCAGTGCGAGAGTCCGGATGACGAGTTCATCAAGCGACAGAGCCTTTTCACTGATGAGTTCGGCGCCGACGAGGGCGCGATCGGCCGACTTCACGTCCGCCTCCAGAAGTGCTGTCGTGGCATCAGAGACCACGGTGAACACGGTTTCGGCAATCTCAACAATTCGGTCTTGAACCGATTCCAGCTCTTGGTCGAACATCTCGCGCATGGCAACCCTCTCAATCAGTTTTCTCACCGAACCAGAGCAAGGTGAACTCCGCTCTAACAACTCGCTAACGCACGATGAAATAGGCAAACCAAATGGTCTGAGAACCACGATAGCGCGCCGTTCGTCACCTAACCTGAACTGAATGGTAACAATTGAAATTCTTGTAATGGTGGCGTCCTTCGTGGCCGTCATCGCTGTGGGTGTGACATTTTTGTTTTTCCGGTCGTTCCGGAAGCGCCGCAGCAATTCCCCATCCGACGAATCATTGACCGACATGGCCTCGAGCCTCGTCAGCGTTTTGGCAACGGCCGGGTTTGTCGTGGACAGTTCACTCGCAGTGCTTCGCGCAACCAACTCTGCGATCGCTCTCGGATTGGTATCGGGTCGCGTCATCCGTAGCAACGAAATTAGAAGGCTCGTCCGCCACGCCAAGGACTCCGATTCGACGCACGAGGTCGAGTTCGAACTAACGCTCG
>WLEN01000041.1 GCA_009704225.1 Actinomycetota bacterium
AGGGTCAGTGAGCGTGAGGTGACCCGTTCCACCCGGGAAGAGGATCGGCAAAATCGCGTCGAACGCCGCCTTCGTGTCGCGGAAGGCATCGATGAAAATCGACTGCATGCGCTCGTCGACTTCGTCGATGATCTGCATCAGATCGAGGCGCGTCTTCTCAAGATCAGACAACTGTTCGGTGAGGAATTGGTGACGTTGTTCGAGTGCAGCGAATTCTTCTAGCGCGAGCGGGTTCACTCGGCCGAGTTGATCCATGGACTTCTCGGCGGTCTTTAAACGCGCTTCTTGTTCGATTCGTACAAACGGGATCGGATCGCCTTCCACCACTGGAACGAGGGTGTCGGGGCCGTATTCCTCGACGAGGACCTGTTCGGTGAACGCCATGTCGTCGGCGGCCTTCTCGAGAAGGTTGCCGAGGTGAAGTTTCTTTTCGTAGATCTGCATCTCGAGCCCGTGCACTCCGTCGGTCACGGTGCTGAGACGGGCTCTGAGGTCGGTCTCGCGTGCACGAAGGTCGGTGAGTTCACCCGAACTGGCAGCCCGAGCGCGTTCCGCCTCGGCAAGCCTGACCTGTGCCTCGGAGACGCTCGCATCCAGCGCGGCAAGGATCGGTGGGATTTCGCTCGAGATTCGCTCGGCGTTTTCGAGTTGAACCCGGCGTTGGACTCGCTGGGCGGCGCGCTCTGCCGCGGCCGTGCGGTCGGCTTCGAGAGTGCGCGCCATCTCGTCCGCTCGATCGCGTTCCGAGCGAACGCGTTCGCGGACCGTTTCCATGTCGATGCGAACCTGCAGTTCGACGGCTCGAGAGGCCTCGAGAGCAGCGACAGCGTTGTCGCGCGACGAAGCGTCGAGCGTCGGGCGCGGTGCGGCGATGAACGCCTCGAGTGCGCGAACGGCGTCGCCGAGGTGAGCGTCGGCCTCGTCGACGGCGCTCGTTGCCTTGTCGAGCGCCGCACTGATGCGCTCGATTTCCGAGCCAGCGGCCTCGGCTTGGGCCCGAAGCCTCGACTTCTCGGAGATGATTTCGGCGTTCCGCGCATCGGCAGAGCGCAAGTCGGCCAGCGCCGTCGCGGCAATCGTTTTGGCTGATTGCAGGTCGTTGCGAAGAGTGTCGAGCGAGTTGCGCCGACGTTCGATTTCGGTCGAGACGGTTCCGAGCTTTCTCTTCGCCTCGTCGCGCTCACCGGCCAATTCAATCCGCGAACGCTGAGCGCCGTGGCCACCCCGCAACACGAATCGGGTCAACACCTCACCCGCGCGAGTGACTAGCACCGCAGAATCGGCGATTCCCGCCGAGACAATCGCCGGCCATGCAGCTCGAGCCGCTTCGAGGTCGTCGGCGACGTATGTGTGCGACAAAATTCCCGTGATACCAGCCGGCCCGGTTACCAGTTCGGACGCCGATTGCACGCCCGCCACCGGAATAACGCGTGGGTCAGGGCCGTCGGTTTTCGCAAGAACCACCTCAACCCGACCCGCGTCGGTTTCGGTTGCATGTGCAAGTGCATCGATGGCATTGTCACGCGTATCGGCAAGAATCGCGTCGGCGAGGCCTCCCAAGGCGGCCGTAATCGCTGCCTCGAAACCGGGAGTCACCGTGATGTTGTCGGCAACGAGCCCGCGGATTCCGCGACGACCCGTGACCGAATCGCGTCCGTCCTTCGACTCCAACGCCGACGACAGGGCAGAGACACGAGCGGCGAGAGCATCGCGCTCGCGCTCCAGAGTGTGCAGAGTTTCCCGATCAGCGTCGACAGATGATTGCAATTCGAGAACCCGCGCATCAGCCGTCGTAACCGCGGTTTCGAGTTCCGTGTTGGTTCCACCAGGACTGTCGTCGATTTCGGACAGCGCTGACTCGGCCTCGGTCTGCCGCATCGCGGCAGCCTCGCGAGCGCTTTCGCTGCGCAACAGTTCGCCCTGTGCGCTTGCCACACGGGAACGTGCGAGGTCGACGCGACCCTCGAGCGACGCGCGGTCGAGATCGTGCTGAGTGATGAGCACTCCCTGCTCGGCAATCTCGTGGTCGATGGCATCAAGATTCGCGGCGGTAGTCGCCGTCGCCGCGGCAGCGGCTCCGACCTTGGCTTCCATGTCCGTCACCTGCAACTCGAGCGCGGCGACCTCAATCCTTGCGGCTTCAACCATCTCATCCGATATCGCGAGAATCGGAGTGGACTCTGAGATGTCCTGCGACAAGAGCGCGATGCGGTCGCGAATGATCTGGCTGAGGTTCCGGAAACGTTCTCGCACCTGCTCGAGTTCAAACGACACCCGACGGTGGCTATCAACAGCATCCGACGTCAATTCCTGTTCGAGCGTTCTAATCCGAAGCGAGACCTGGTCGAGTTGGTCGGCGACGGCGATTCGTTCGGTTTGACGTTCCGTCTCGGTTTGTTGGTGTTCGTTGATGTCGCGGCGCAGCGACACGACGTCGTCCGCGAGAATTCTGGCTCGGGCATCACGAACGACAGCGGCGATGTTCTGAGCCTCACGCGCAACGTCGGCTTGTTGGCCAAGCGGCTTGAGCTGACGCCGAATTTCGCCCGAAAGGTCAGTGAGACGCGTGAGGTTCGCCTGCATTGCATCGAGTTTGCGGACCGTCTTTTCCTTACGGCGACGATGCTTGAGGATTCCCGCTGCTTCTTCGATGAAACCGCGGCGGTCCTCGGGTGTCGCCGACAATACGGTGTCGAGCCGGCCCTGGCCCACGATGACGTGCATTTCGCGACCCAACCCTGAATCGGACAGCAGTTCCTGGACATCGAGAAGTCGGCAGGATTCGCCATTGATGGCGTATTCCGACTGGCCGTTGCGAAACAAGATTCGCGAAATCGTCACCTCGGTGTATTCGATCGGCAGAGCGCCGTCCGAGTTGTCGATTGTCAGCGTGACCTCGGCGCGACCGAGCGGGCCTCGGGTTGATGTTCCCGCAAAAATGACGTCGTCCATTTTTCCGCCGCGCAGAGTCTTGGCGCCTTGCTCGCCCATGACCCACGCGAGACCGTCGACGACGTTCGACTTACCCGACCCGTTGGGGCCGACGACAGCGGTGACCCCTGGTTCGAACTGGAAGGTCGTCGGTTGAGCGAACGACTTGAAGCCCTTGAGGGTCAGGGACTTCAGATACATCTCACCATTATCCCGAACTGTTCCGCGGAAAACTAACGGCGAGTTCGCACAGACCGCTGACAAGCGGGGCAAAAATGCGACGAGCGGTTCTGCCACGGTTCACGGACGATAAGCGTGTCACATCGGGCACACGGCTTGCCCTCTTGGCCGTAGGCGTTGAGCGACACGTCGAAATAACCGGATTCGCCGTTGACGTTGACGTACAGCGCGTCAAACGATGTACCTCCAGCGTCGAGCGCCGTGGTCATCACCGAACGAACCGCGTCGAACAATCGACGGTAATCAATCGGGCGAATTCGATCGGCGGGTGTCGCATAGTGAATCCGGGCAGCCCATAACGCCTCGTCGGCATAAATGTTCCCGATTCCCGAGACGAGGCTCTGGTTGAGCATGGCAACCTTTACACCGGTCGTACGCTTACGAAATCGGGCGATGAGAGCGTCGACGTCGAGCGCCGGGTCGAGGATGTCTCGGGCAATGTGCGTTACCGACGACGGAACGAACGGGGAGTCCGAGCCGAGCCCGGCGGCGAACCCGTCCTGCCCGTCGACCAGCGAGTCCAGTGCGAGTGAGCCAAAAAGTCGTTGGTCGACGAATGAGACCGCGGGTCGACCGTCGAGCGTGAGGCGAACGCGTTCGTGGCGTATCGGATCACCGTCGACGACACGAATCTGTCCGCTCATTCCGAGATGAATAACCAACGAATCCCCAGTGTCGAGCGGACACCAGACGAATTTCCCCCTGCGAACAGCTGACTCGATCCGGGCGCCCGTCAACGTGGAGGCGAAATGTGTGGCGCTTCCGGGGTGGCGTTTAAGAGCGCGCGCATCGAATACCGTGACGCCGGTCACGCGCGCACCGACGAGATGCGTCAGAAGACCTCGACGAACAACCTCGACCTCAGGAAGTTCCGGCATCGGTTATCGGGACAATTCGGCTAGCGCCTTGTGCGCAGCGGCGGCTTCGGCGGCCTTCTTGCTCGAGCCGCTTCCAGCGCCCAGAGAAATCCCGTCGCTTGAAACCGTTGCGTGGAACATGCGGGAATGGTCGGGGCCTTCCGCGGTGATGGCGTAAACGGGCTTGCCCATCGAGTGTCGGTCACAGTGTTCCTGCAGAGCCGTCTTGTGGTCCATCGAGATGCCGAAACGGTCGGCCTGATCGAAGAGTGGCCCGACCAATCGGATGACCAACTCGGACGCGGCCTGCTGACCAAGGCTGAGAAACGTCGCACCGATGATTGATTCGACGACGTCGGCAAGCAGCGAAGACTTGTCTTGACCGCCGGTCGACACCTCGCCGTTCCCGAGTCGAAGGAAACTGCCGAGGTCAATCGACCGCGCGACCTCGGCGAGCGCGGTGGTACTGACGAGCGCAGCACGGCGCTTAGACAAATCCCCCTCGGGCAACTCGCTAAAGCGTTCGTACAATTCGAGCGTGACGACCTGTTGCAGAATCGCATCCCCGAGGAATTCTAGGCGCTCGTAGTGGCTTCCCCCGTGCTCGTAGGCATAGGAACGATGCGTGAGGGCCTGCTCGAGAAGTTCCGAGGGAATCGACACCCCGAGGATCCCCGCGAGTTCAGCGGGGTCACGAAAACCTGAGGGTGTGGTCATGAGAATGAGAACAGCGCGTCGGAACCTAACGTCCTGACGCGCTGTCAATCACAAAGGTTTAGGCGTCGGCGACCTTGCGGCCCTTGTACTCCATGAAGAGTGCAGTGCCGACGGAATCGGTGACAACCTTCGCGCGATGCGGGAGGCTGTAGACGGTCTTGCCGTTCTCGACGGTCTTGACGAGCGTAGGGATTTCAGCCTTCCACTGCGAACGACGAGAGCGCGTGTTGGAACGCGACTGTTTGCGCTTGGGAACTGCCATGATTATTTCCTCTTTTTGGCGGCCGGTTTACTGGCCGTGGTCGTGTCGTCAGAAGCCAAAGCCTCTAGGGCCGCCCATCGTGGATCGATGTACGGCGAATCGTTCGAACGCGGTTCCATCAGCTTGTCGCCCGTTTCCGGATCGAGCCCCAGACAGTCCTCGTCGCACAGTGGTTGGAACGGTAGTTCTAACACCACCGCGTCTCGAACAAGCTGTTCACAATCCACGTGATTATCGTGAACAAAAAACTCGAGTTCCTCCGTAGCAGAATACGCGAAAAGTTCTTGGAATTCCACTTCGACCGGGACCATGACCTGATCGAGGCATCGAACGCACTCCGCTTCGGCGGTCGTTTCGACTTCAGCGGATACCAAAATGCCGTCATGGAGGCCCTCGAGGCGAACGTCCATCACGATGGTTGTGCCCTCGAGGACCGAGGCGACTCCTTCGCCTAAACGCAGTGGAGCGGGGAATTCGAGGTGTTTTTCTCGGTCTTCACCGATGCGCTGAGACACGTCGAAAACGTTGACGTGGTAGGGGTTAGAGGACGAGGTCTTCACACTTAAAGGGTAACGCCCGAACGCGGTCAAACGCTACGAATACTCGGCAGAATTCATGAACGTCGAGACAGCGCCCGGAACATACGGCGAAACATCGCCACCCAGCGCCGCAACCTGCCGAACAAGCGACGACGACACGTGGCTGTGCTCGGGGTTCGGCAACACAAAAACGGTTTCGATACCGGCGAGGTCACGATTGACGATGGCCATCGGCGTTTCGTAGGTGACATCAACCTCGGTTCGAATCCCCTTGACAATCGCGTTCGCGCCGACCTCTTGGCAGTAGTCGACCAGCAGTCCGACGCTCCAACTGGTGACGGTAACGCGGTCCGAGATTCCCGCGTCGGCAAGAGATTGTTCGATGAGTTCGACGCGACGAGCGACCGGCAACAGTGCTGATTTGGAGGGGTTGTGAACGACGACGACATGGACCTCGTCAAAAAGGTTGCGCGCGCGCTCGACCACGTCAAGGTGACCCAGAGTGACGGGGTCAAACGAACCGGGAACCACGGCGAGCGACGTCATGCACCCAGCGTAATCGCGCGAGGCCCCGATGTCAGTTCTTGGCGAGGAATTCTCTCTCGCGTTGCGACAATCGACGATCCAGCGCATCGCGGAGAGCCGGGTGCGCCTCTAGAGTCGGGTCGACGTCGAGCACCGCCTGGGCGTGGGTTCGAGCCGCCTCGATAATGGGCCCATCGACCGTCACTCGGACGAGGACGAGTCCGCTGCGACCACCCGACTGGCTCTCGCCCAACACGTCGCCCTCGCGACGCAGTTCGAGGTCCTTCTGCGCGAG
>WLEN01000042.1 GCA_009704225.1 Actinomycetota bacterium
CACGAAGGGCAACACCGCCGCACCATACCCAGGGTTAATGTTTGCTCTGAGGTTGCCCTGATAACCCAGCATGTCCACCGAGGCGGCTAACCCGATGAGAGCGCCGCTCAGGATAAACAGAACGATGATCATTTGCGGTGAATTGATACCGACGTGGAGTGCTGTCTTTGGGCTCGAACCGAAAACATCGAGCCTGAGACCAAATGACGTTCGGGTGAGAAGCAGGTGAATGATGAGCACCACGATGATTGAAATAAATATTCCGATGTGGATGCGCGTGCCAGGGATTTGCGGAAACATATCGGCAATCGGCAATACTCGGGTTTGCGGAACGTGGATATCCGGGTTTTGGAATGGTCCGCGCACAAGCATGTTCGAGATTCCGATTCCGATGAAAGACATCATGAGGGTTGTGATGATTTCGTTGGTTCCATAGCGAGCCTTCAGCGCGGCAGGGAGAAGTGTCCATGCCGCACCGGCAGCGGTACCCAAAATGAGTGACACGGTGAAGGCCGCCCACAGAGGCATGACCTCGATCAACATGGGGCTAAACCCGGCAACGACGACAGAGCCGAGCAAGTACTGGGCGTCATAGCCGAGATTCCACAACTTTCCGCGAAAAACGACGATGAGACCTGCCGCATAGAGCAACAGCGGTGCCATGAGGCGAATCGTTTGCTGCCAGCCATTCCCCATCACCCCGTAACGGAACACTTCACCGTAAAAGAACCAGGGGTCTTTCCCAATAACGATGAGCACCACGACCGACGTGAGAAGTGCGAGAACGACAGGAAGAATAGTGCGAATGAGAGTTTCCATGGTCTTCGAAAGTTTCGATTGTCCGTCTGACGGCAGAGGAATCATTCCCGTCGCGTCGCTCATTGGGTTAGACATGATTTCCTTCCGAGTGCGCCGAGCCGACCATGAATTCTCCGACCTCTCGAGCCGTATCTTGTGAATTGTTCTCGACCTCGCCGACAAGTCGCCCGCGCGAAATGATTGCAATGCGGTCAGAAAGCTCGACGAGTTCGTCTAAATCGGTTGAAATCAGTAACACCGCACCTCCCTTATCGGCGAAATCCTTGACAATCTTTCGCACGCGATTGACCGTCTTGAGGTCGAGTCCGTAGGTCGGTTTATTGAAGACGACCACCGTCGGTTGATGGGACAATTCGCGCGCGAGGAGCAGTTTTTGGATGTTTCCACCCGACAACGCCCCCGCGCGAGCGTGAATGCTGGGCGTGCGAATCTCGAAGTCATCGACGAGTCTGGTCGCCTCGGCATCGACGTCGGGCTTGCTGATCTGACCGCGCTTCCAGTACGGAAGTTTTCCAATTTGTTTGAGCAACAGGTTTAGTGCGACGCTCAAATCTCCGACGATGCCCTCGTGCAAGCGGTCGTCGGTGACGTACCGTAGGCCGAGTTCCTGTCGAGCACGGACACCAAGTTTGGTCACGTCGCCGCCGTCTAAAAAGACGGTGCCGCTTGTCGCCCTGACTTGACCCGCTACGACCTCGGCAAGGGCGCTTTGGCCGTGACCGTCAATACCCGCAATGCCGATAACTTCTCCAGCACGCAGTTTGAGCGTGATGTCCGACACGCCGAATTCTGTGGGCGTAGACGCAGTAGAGACGTCCTCGAGATGAAGCATAAACTTTTCGGCAACTGGAACAGATTTCGATCGTACTTTCGTCGCAGTCTTTGCTCCGGAAAGCAATTCAACATCGTCGCGATTACCGATCGTCGAAATATCGTCTCCGAACATTGCCGCCAGAACTGCACTGGTGAACTTTTCTTCGCTCTGACCTGCAAGAGTTTCGTCGTCAATGGTTGCAACGAGTCGTCCCCGCCGGAGCACGCTCACCTCATCACCCATCGAAAAGGCCTCCCGTAGTTTGTGGGTGATGAAGATGACAGCAATGCCGTCTTTCGTCAGTCGTTCAACGCTCGCTTCGAGATCGGCGATAGCTTGAGGTGCGAGCATGGAGGTTGGCTCGTCAAGGATGAGAACCCTCGAACCTTTCCACATCGCTTTGGCGATTTCAACCTGTTGTTGCTGGCCGAGTGCGAGATCCGCGGCTTGCGCTTCGGGATCGATATCAACTCCGAGCATCGCGGAAATCTCTTTTAGTCGGGTCCTCGCACTGGTTCGATTGAGGAAAGCACTGCCCGTGACGCCAAGCATGAGGTTTTCAAGAACGGTCATCGTCGAGATGAGTGTCGAGTGTTGGTAGACAACCCCGATTCCATAGTCCATTGCCGAACGAGGAGACGAAATATTGACCTTCTGGCCATCGATCTCGATCCAACCTGTATCGGGCTGCTGCATACCCGCGAGGATGCTGATGAGCGTTGACTTACCTGCCCCGTTTTCGCCGAGGAGGCAGTGCACGCGACCCGGGCGAATATCGAGCGAGATGTCGTCGTTGGCGATGACGCCGGGGAACACCTTTCCGACGTGTCGCATTGAGACGACAGGTGTGTCCGAAGGTGTTGCGACTTCGTTGCGCGCGTTCACGTCGATCTCCTCAGCAGTTGCTCATGAAATTGTTTACCAAGATATGCCCGTGGGGCATGTTGTCGAAACGGCAACACGCCCCACGAGTGTGTAAATGAACTACTGTTCGCTACTTGCCATCGATGATGGCCTGGACCGCGTCCTTAGTGGTCGAGGTCTTCACCGTGATGGAACCATCTGCGATTCCGGCCGTCGCTGCGTCCACAGCAGCCTGAACTTCGGCGCTGAGGTTGGCGGTCTTCGCAAGCGAGAGACCTCCGTTGGCTACGTTCAAGGTGTAGTTCGCGTCACCGAAGATACCGGCGTCGATGTCCTTGATTGCCTGAACATAAGTGGGCGCGAAGTTCCATAGAACCGAGGTGAGTTCAACGCCAGTCGTGTCGATTTCGGCAACGTCGCCGATGGTCGCAATGTACTGAACAGTCGAACTTGCGGTTTCGATCGCCTGGAGGTAACCGACGGTTGCACCGTCACCCATACCGATGATGATGTCGGCACCGGCTGCGATTACCTGTTCGGTGATGCGCTTGCCACCGGCAGAGTCACCGTACTCGGCAGGACCGATGTAGGCGATGACGATCTTGAGGTCCGGGTTGACGCTGTAAGCACCCTGGGCGAATCCGCCGGCCATGTTGAACCAGTTGACGTCTTCAGCCGAAGCGACAATGCCGAGTGTTCCAGTTTTCGTCGCGTTTGCGGCTGCGATACCGGCAAGGTATCCGCCTTCTTGCGAGTCAAAGAAGACACCAGCTACCTGGCAGTGGACCTTCTGGTCAAGGTCAACGACGAGGACGGGTGAACCCGACGTCTCAGCGACGCGAGCGCCACCAGTTGCGAACCCACTTGCGTGAGCGATAACAAACTGGTTTCCCTTGTCGATGGTCTGTTGGACGATCGCCTCGGCGTTGTCGTAGCCGACGCCCTTGTTGATGTCAGCAGTAATACCCAGTTGCGTGGCAGCTTCGCCCGCTCCGAGAATCGCCTGCTGGTTCCAACCGTGGTCTGCTTCTGTTTCCGGGGTGACGACCGCGAACTGTGAGATGGGCTCTGTGGTGCAACCCGTCGCAGTTGGGACTTCCTCAGTCTCAGTCGGCGTTGCCGCACAACCGGCAAGAGCAATCACTGCGGCTGCGATGCCCAGTGCAATGCTCGAACGGATGGTGGCGTGGGGCTTGTCTGAAATAAGTTTCATTCTTCCTTTTTCCCTTCCATGTGAAGTGATGACTAACCAGAACTGCGTAGAAATTATTACACTTTGCAATTCCACTTTGAATATATAAGAACATGGGTGTTCAAGTCAAGGATTTTCGAAAATCAATTTCGGCGAGTGCGGCGAACAGCGCCTTATGGTTCAATGGCGTAAACAACGTCGACGCGTGCGCTGAGCGAACGCGGTTTAGCGAGATGCAAGCTCAACCGTTGGGGTGGCTGAGGGATTCGTTGAGAATGCCATTGGCGATCTCTGTCGAGGCATCCTTGACAATGGTCCGGAATCGCACGCGGGTTTCTTCGGGGATACGGAATGCGGGAGCGACAATCGAAACAGCCCCAACAACGCGCGAACTCACAATGACCGGAGCGGCGACGGCCCACACGCCCGAATCGACCTCCGACTCGCTTTCCGCAAAGTTTGTCTGCCCGATGACACCGAGCTGGGACTCCAAACGAAAAAGTTCCTCTGGAAGCAACTGAGGTTCGAGCGCGGCGAAATACTGCTGCTGTTTCCGGGCGGGAAGATTAGCCAACAAGGTCTTCGCAGCGGCCCCGCGATGAAGTGGCATGATGTGCCCGGGTCGGAACGAAATCGCAAGACTCTTGTCGGGCTGGGCGACCGCTACGCAGACCGCCGCATCCCGAATGCGTTTAACAACGAGCGCCGTCTCATGTGTTTCATGCATTATGCGTTCTAGTACTGGCCTCGAAACGCTCGCGAGGTCGAGCGATACTTCCGACGCAGCAGCGAGGCGCAGAACCTGGGGTGACAACGAATAACTCCCCCGATTGCGCTCCTCGACAAGATACATCTCGCGCAGAAGTGAAAGATACCGATATGCGCTGGGTATTGAAATCCCGTGGATTTTGGCGATTTCTTCGATCGTCGTCTCGGGCTTCGTCTCGCTAAATTGCAGCAAAATCTGCAACACACGGCGTGCGCTGTCGACGCCACGTGTTGCTTTAGCCGGATTCGCCACGATCGTTTCACCGCTCGAGAAAATAGTTGGAAACCAAACCTATACCCGCGTCAGTCGGGCACGACGCGTGATTCAAACTTATCCTTGTTTTCTACGGCGTGCTGAATGTCGCGACAAAACGATTTTGCTCGAGGATGTTGCTGGCGTACTTTTCGAGGAACGACTCCCGCGAATGAGGCCCGTCGACGTGCGCATCAAGCGCATAGACCCAGAAATAATAGTGATGTACACCGTGCCCCTGAGGTGGCTGCGGACCCGTGTAGACGGGCTCGCCAATACCGTTCAAGCCCTGAGTGAAATCACGGAAATTCGCCGCCGAGATTTCGGTCGTGTCCGTTGGGATATTGAAAAGCGTCCAGTGCGTGAACCCGTTCGGTAATGGCGCATCGGGATCGTTGAGAACGAACGCGAGCTCAATTGCATCCGAACCCACCCCCGAGATGGAGATGGTCGGAATTGCGTTTCCCGCATCTGCGCTAAATCGATCGGGTATACGGCCAAGGGACGGAATATCAGGAGATGACACGGCGAGGTCGGCGATGTACTTGGGCATGGTGTTTTCCAATCAGCTAGGTGTTAAGTGGTTCGGTTGACAAAATCATGGACCAATCGAGCAATCTCAACTGGCTTTTCTTCCGGAACATAGTGGTCAGCGCCCTCCACGAGAGCGAATTCCAGGTCAGGGCGCAAATTCTTAGTACTCTCGAACGCTGCCGCGGTTACGAGCACACTGTTTACCCCGCGAACCAATAAGCCCGGAACCTCAACCTCGGAAAGTGCAGGGGCAAGGTTTTCCCTTAACCCTTGAACGGTTTGGGCCATTGCCAACGGATCCGCGAGCGGCCGAAAAAGTCCGTCTTTCTCCACAAAACCGTTGCGGGCTCGTCGCACGATCGCGTCGCGTGGAATGGCGGGGTAGCGTTCGGCAAGGTAACCCTCGACGTCATCGAGAGATTCAAAGCTTCGTGACCCACCCGTGACGCGTTGTTCGAGGGAATCAAAGACGTCGTCTTCGATGAACGGAGTGAAGTCGATGCCGACGAACCCAGATACGAGCTGGGGGAACGTCGACGCGGCGACTATCGCGTTGCGCGATCCGAGAGAGTGGCCAACGATGACCGCCCGACCCCCCGGCGCGCGAGTTTCAATTAACCGAGCAACATCGGAACTGTAGTCGGTTGCGGAATACCCCGAGGCGGGTTTGTCGCTTCGCCCATGTCCGCGTTGATCCACGGCCATGATGTGAAACGTTTTTTCCAGAATTGCGACGATTGGTTCCCACACGGCGAGGTTCGCGGTTACACCGTGCAACAACACCAACGACGTGGACCCCCCACCCGAAAAGTCGACGTTGAGAGAAATGTTTCCGACGGGAACAATCTCTCGATGCCGAGCGGGTGAGGGGGCCACGTCGTGCCCTAGATGATGCTGCCGCTGAGTGGAGCCGGCATCGACTTGCGAACCGCGATGAACTGCTTCACGATTTCGCCACGTGTCTGTGCGACGTCGCCGTCACCGTACTCGAAAATTCCCCCAGACGACTTCATCCCAAGCTTTCCCTTCTCGACGAGATCAGAGATGAAGGATGGGACCCCCGCAGTGTTGGACAGATCGGGGTTGAGGTAACTCGCAAC
>WLEN01000043.1 GCA_009704225.1 Actinomycetota bacterium
TGGTGCGACGGTTCACTCGGAGAGCGCCAGGCGCTCATCGCCGAGATGGTCGCATCCGAGACCCTCATCCCGCTTGATGGCGAACTTCGCCCGAACTCGTTCCTCGCACGAAGCAACCCCGACGATGTCGCCCGCGTCGAATCTCGAACGTTCATCTGCTCGGCGTCCGAGCGTGATGCTGGCCCGACCAACAATTGGCACGACCCCGACGACATGCGGTCGACGCTGTCGGGGCTCTTTAGCGAATCGATGCGCGGTCGGACAATGTACGTCATCCCATTTCTCATGGGGCCGGCTGGGTCGCCCGTTACCCGCGTCGGAATCGAGATCACCGACTCGCCTTACGTTGTCGTTTCGATGGGAACGATGACTCGAATGGGTCGCATCGCACTCGACGTCATCGAAGGCGGCGCAGATTGGGTCCGTGCGGTTCACTCGGTCGGCGCGCCACTTGATGATGGCCAGGTCGACGTCGCGTGGCCGTGCAATTCGACTAAATACATCACTCACTTTCCCGAGACCCGCGAAATCTGGTCATTCGGCTCGGCCTATGGCGGCAACGCGTTGTTGGGAAAGAAATCCTTCGCTTTGCGCATCGCGTCGGCGATGGCCCGTGACGAGGGCTGGCTTGCCGAACACATGATGCTCGTCCGCATCACGTCACCGGAGGGTCACGTCGCGCATATTGCTGCAGCCTTCCCCAGCGCGTGTGGAAAAACCAACTTCGCGATGATGCAACCGACTCTTCCGGGATGGCAGGTCGAAACTCTCGGCGACGACATCGTCTGGATGTGGATCGATGAAAACGGGCTGTTGCGCGCCATCAACCCCGAGGCCGGGTTCTTCGGAGTCGCACCAGGAACGAGCGACGCGACCAATCCTGTGGCCATTCAAACGCTCTGGGGCAACACCGTCTTTACGAACGTCGCCCTGACCGATGACGGTGACGTGTGGTGGGAGGGGCTCACGAAAGAGAAGCCCGCCCATCTCACCGATTGGACCGGTCAGGATTGGACGCCGGAATCGGGAACGCCCGCGGCACACCCCAACTCGCGATTCACCGTCGCAATCGACCAGTGCCCGACTACCGCGAGCGAGTGGGCGGATCCGCGCGGAGTCGTCGTCGACGCGATTGTTTTTGGTGGTCGGCGATCCGACACCATGCCCCTCGTCACCGAAGCACGCTCGTGGTCTCACGGGGTTTACCTTGGTGCGACGATGGCATCTGAGCGCACAGCTGCCGCCGAGGGAACCCTTGGCGAACTTCGCCGAGACCCGTTTGCGATGGCACCCTTCACCGGGTACAACGTCGGTGACCACTGGGCCCACTGGTTGTCCATCGGCGAACGCCTCCGCGTCTCTGGGCGCTTTCCGCGCATTTTCCAGGTGAACTGGTTCCGTCGCGACGAGAGTGGGCGATTCCTGTGGCCAGGTTTTGGCGACAACGTTCGTGTCGTCAAGTGGATGATGGATCGCTTGCGTGGTGCCATCGGAGGCGTCGACAGCCCCGTTGGCACGCTTCCGAAACTAGCCGACCTCGACTTGCATGGACTAGACATTGCCATCTCCGATGCCACTGAAATCGTGTCGGTGAAGTACCGCGAAATCGAACACGATGCCCGAGACGCACAAGCTCTGCTAACTCTCATCGGCGACACTGTGCCGGCGGCGATCTGGGCAGAGAATACTGAGACAATTGCCCAGAGTCAGTGACAAATTATCGTAATCAAATTGTCATATAACCTTCACCGGTGAGAGGCCGAGGTGCGAGTAGATTTGGGGGTATGCAGTTGACATCACAATTCAGGATTGTGCGAGCCATTGCGCCCATCGCTATTGTCATGCTCGCGTTAACAGGCTGCGGTCCAAATGTGGATCCGACGGCAGGTCCGAATCCGACTGGGACGACTCAACCAACGGGTGAACCGACCGACCCTCCCGTCCAAACCGAGTTCTTCTCGATGCCCGCGGACTGCACCGGTATTTTGCCCGCGACGGATGTCGCTGCGTTCGCCGCCGACGGCGTCATCTTGTTGGCCGGGCCTGGCGGAAAATACGGCAACGAACTCATCACCGAACCGACGCCGGAAATGAGCGCCGGTGGAATCTCGTGTTACTTCGGAGTAGACAACGAAGATCTCACGTTGCTCCGAGTCAATGTGCTCGTCTCGGCGGTCCCGCTCGATGACACAAGTCGGGCGAAGGTAATCGATGACCTCGCTGCTCAAGGACTCGCGCGGGCGATGGACGAACGCGGCGATGTCACTTTTGGGATTCTGGGTGTCAGCGAAGGTCAAACCACAGCGAACTACAACGTGATCGCGAGCGATTCCTGGATTTCGGTGCTGTCGTCGGATGGCGGTGAAGCGGCATTTTTGGCCATCGTAAGTCTTGCCAACGCCGTTCACATCGCGAATTACAACTAGGTCGTGCCGTCGGAATTTGTTTCCGGAGTTGACCCAAGCTGGGGGCCTGTGTTTGCTCGCGCAACCACATCACTCGACGAAATCGACAAACGGTTGGACAACGAGGAACTCACTGGCGTTCGACACGCACCGGCTCGCGAGGACATATTTCGGGCGTTTTGTGCGCCGCTAGATTCCATCCGTGTCGTAATCCTCGGCCAAGACCCCTACCCGACGCGAGGTCACGCGGTCGGACTGTCGTTTTCGACGAACAGAGATGTTCGTCCGTTGCCTCGAAGCCTCACAAACATTTACGCCGAACTTCGAGATGACCTGGGCATCGATCCCGCGGAGCACGGCGACCTGTCACGATGGGTCGACCAGGGCGTGATGTTGCTCAACACGTCGCTGACCGTGCGCGAAGGCGAGGCGGGTTCCCATCGAGCCTGGCCGTGGAGAAACGTGACGGGTGCAGCGCTTCGAGCTCTCGCCGAACGCGGCGGCCCACTCGTCGCCGTCTTGTGGGGTCGGGAGGCTCAGTGGGCAGCGGCGCTGTTGAACGGCGTCGACTCGATCGAGTCTGCCCACCCCTCGCCACTCTCGGCGCATAGAGGTTTTTTCGGCTCGCGTCCTTTCTCGCGGACAAACGCCTCGCTCGTCAATCAGGGTGGCGACCCGATTGACTGGCGCGTTTAGACTCGTGGCATGACTGGAGTGACGTTCCGATTGGCCACCGTTGCCGATGCCGACATCCTCGCTGAGATTTACAATCACTACGTTCGAACGTCAACTGTCACTTTCGATCTTGACCCGTGGTCGACGGAAGAAATGGCCCACAAAATCGAGACGGTGGTAGCACTCGGCATGCCGTTCATCGTCTCGGAAATCGGTGGCGGTCTGGTCGGGTACGGCTACCTATCTACGTGGCGAGAAAAGTGCGCATACGAAACGACAATGGAAAACACCCTGTACCTGCGTGACGACGCGCGAGGTGCCGGAATTGGGCGCTCGTTGTTGGAAGAACTCCTCCGACTCGGTGCAATCGCTGGAGTTCGCGAGGTCATCGCCGTGATCGCGAACACCCCCGATGCGGTTCCGTCGATTCGGCTTCACGAGAAGGCGGGTTTTGCGCGCGTGGGCGAAATGGACTGGGTTGGCCGCAAGTTTGACGAGTGGATTGGCGTCGTCATGATGCAGAAGTCGCTCGTCCGCGATTAGTCCTTTCGTTACGCATTGTTTCACGGCTAGTGGAATGGGTCCGTTGCGCTCTCTACTGTGAAGGGAACTAGCCAAAGGAGCCCACATGTCGTGGAAATTTGAAACCCAGCAGATTCACGCTGGTGCCGCACCGGATCCCGTCACGAACGCTCGTGCCGTCCCGGTGTATCGCACCACGGCGTATGTCTTCAACGATTCCGACCACGCGAAGAACCTCTTTGCGCTCGCCGAATTCGGAAACATTTACACCCGCATCATGAACCCGACCCAGGATGTCGCCGAAAAGCGCATTACCGCCCTCGAAGGTGGAACCGCGTCTCTCTTGGTTGCGTCAGGTTCTGCAGCGACGACCTACGCGGTCCTCAACATTGCGGGCGCGGGCGACCACATCGTGTCGTCATCGAGCATTTACGGCGGAACCTACAACCTGTTCCATTACACGCTCGCCAAGCTCGGCATCGAGGTGACGTTCGTGAACGACCAGGACAACCTCGACGAGTGGAAGGCTGCCGTTCGCCCCAACACCAAGTTGTTCTTCGGTGAAACGATTGCGAATCCGCGGATCAACATCCTCGACATCGAAGGCGTCTCGAAGATTGCACATGATGCTGGTGTGCCCCTCATCGTCGATAACACCATTGCCACCCCGTACCTGATCCGTCCGTTCGAGCACGGTGCCGACATCATTATCCACTCGGCGACCAAATTCCTCGGTGGGCACGGTACGGTCGTCGCCGGCGCGATTGTCGATGGCGGAAAGTTTGCGTGGTCGAAGAACGTCGAGAAATTCCCCGGTTTGACCGAACCTGACCCCTCGTATCACGGTGCGTCGTTCACGACCGTTCTGGGAGACGGAATCGCCTACATCATCAAGGCGCGGGTTCAGTTGCTCCGCGATACCGGTGCCGCCGTTGCGCCAGACAACGCGTGGGCAATTCTGCAGGGCATCGAGACACTGTCCCTTCGCATGGATCGCCACGTCGAGAACGCGAATGCGGTTGCCCGCTGGCTGGAGGCCCACCCCGATGTTGCCAGTGTGTCTCACGCGGGACTCGAGTCGAGCCCGTGGTTCAAGGCGGGGCAGAAGTACGCCCCCAAAGGCGCAGGTGCAGTCCTTTCGTTTGAACTCAAGGGCGGCGTCAAAGCCGGACGTGCGCTCGTCGAATCGACCGAGTTGTTCAGCCACGTCGCGAACATCGGTGACGTCCGTTCACTCATCATCCACCCCGCGTCGACGACGCACTCGCAGCTCTCCCCAGAAGAGCAGCTGAGCGCGGGTGTCACACCCGGTCTTGTTCGCCTCTCGGTCGGACTCGAGCACATCGATGACATCATCGCTGACCTCGACGCTGGTTTCGCTGCGGCGCGCAAAGCCAAGTAGTTCCTCTCTGCGTGCGGGGTCGGTTCCCTTGGGTCCGACCCCGCACGTCGTTGGGCGTGAGAGACTAGGCGAACTATGGATTGGCAGACGTCGGAAGAGACTGTTCCCTCGGCCTTTGTGACCGAGGGGACCGTTCGCGCCCTCGGTGCGCCGCCCGTGACGGGCGCGTGGCGCGATGGCGATCATCCCGGAAATCGGCAATTCACCCAGTTGGGTGACCTCCCGCTTGAGTCGGGTTCTACACTTCCACGGGCGCGACTTGCCTACGAGACGTGGGGTACGCCCAACGCCGACCTGTCCAACGCGATTCTGATCATTCATTCGCTCACCGCCGATTCCCATGTCGCCGGCGCCGCTGGCCCGGGGCACGTGACCGATGGCTGGTGGGGAGGGGTCGTCGGAGATGGTTTCGGGATTGACACGACCAAGTGGTTCGTCGTCTGTCCAAACACTCTCGGTGGGTGCCAGGGTTCGACTGGTCCGTCCACTGTGACGAGCGATGGTCGCGAATGGGGATCCCGTTTCCCGTATCTCACCGTTCGAGATCAAACCCTCGCCTTGAAGAAACTCGCCGAGCAACTCGGCATTGCCCGCTGGGCTGCCGTCGTTGGCGGAAGCGCTGCGGGCATGAGCGCTCTCGAGTACGCCGTCACCTATCCTGACGCGGTCGAACGACTTGCACTTCTTGCCACGTGTGGGGTGACCAGCGCCGATCAGATTTCTCTGAACTCCGTCCAAATCGAGGCGATTCGGATGGACCCGTCGTATTCGGGAGGGGACTATTACGAGAACGAGGAAGGTCCCTACCGCGGCCTTTCGCTCGCTCGTCGCCTTGCGATGTTGTCCTATCGGTCACCGGCCGAGTTCAACGACCGTTTCGATCGCGCCTGGCAAAGCGGCATCAGCCCTCTCGGTGACGGGGGGCGCTTCGCCGTCGAGTCCTATCTGGACTTCCACGGGAACAAGTTCACCCGTCGATTCGACGCCAATTCGTACATCACCCTCGTCGAATCGATGAGTTCGCATGATGTGACGCGAGATCGCGGATCGCTCAAGGATGTTCTCGGAACCGTTACCGCACGGAGTCTCGTTGTCGGAGTCGATTCGGACCGGCTCTTCCCGCTCGAACAGCAGGTGACGCTCGCCGAGTATCTGCCCAACCACATGGGAGGCCGAGACGCGCACGTCATGTCGTCACCGTATGGGCACGACGCTTTCCTGATTGCCGATGCTGAGGTTGGCGAATTGTTGCGCCAACTTCTCGACACGTAACCGCAACACAATCGCGAACGACGTCCTACCCAGAAGGGCGTGGGACTCAGCGTGCGAGAA
>WLEN01000044.1 GCA_009704225.1 Actinomycetota bacterium
GACATGGAACTGTTCTTGCGCATCGCCCCCGAACTGTTCCTCAAGCGCGCGGTCGTCGGCGGAATCGAACGCGTCTTCGAGATCAACCGCAACTTCCGCAACGAAGGCGCTGACTCGACGCACAGCCCCGAATTCGCGATGCTCGAGTTCTATCAGGCGTACGGCGACTACAACACCGTCGCCGACCTCACTCAAGAGATGATTCAGAATGCAGCTATCGCCGTCGCCGGTTCACACGTCGTGACCTGGAACGACGGAACCCAATACGACCTCGGTGGCGAGTGGGCACGGATCTCGATGTACGAGTCGCTGAGCACCGCGGTCGGCGCAGAGATCACCCCCGAGACCCCAATGAAGACTCTTGAAACGATGGCCAAAGCCGTCGAGATCGATGTTCAGCACCCCACTCACGGCAAGCTCGTTGAGGAACTGTGGGAACACCACGTCAAGGGCGACCTCGACCGGCCCACATTCGTGATGGACTTCCCCATTGACACGAGCCCGCTCGTACGCGAACACCGATCGACGCCCGGCGTCGTCGAAAAGTGGGACCTATATGTTCGCGGGTTCGAGCTCGCGACCGGTTATTCCGAATTGGTCGACCCCGTTATTCAGCGCGAGCGATTCGTTGAGCAGGCGAAGCTCGGCGAACGCGGAGACGTCGAGGCGATGCGGTTGGACGAAGACTTCCTGCGCGCCCTCGAACACGGCATGCCGCCGTGCGGTGGGCAGGGTATGGGAATCGACCGACTCCTCATGGCGCTGACCGGCCTCGGTATCCGCGAAACCATCCTGTTCCCGTTGGTGAAGTAGGCGACAAATGATTCAAGACTTCTGGGGCAACGCCATTTTCTCGGTCATACCGACCATTCTCATGGGGTTGATTTTCTGGTTCATCATGCGCAGCATCCTGCGCGCCGACCGCACCGAGCGTGAAACCCTCAAAAAGTACGAGGCCGAAGAGCGCGCGCGTCGGGGGCTTCCGGCCAAAAAGGACTAGTTCGCGCCCTCGGGAACCGCGATCTTCCACAATAATTTGGCGGGAACAAAAGTCGTCAACCACACCGACGAATCGGGGCTGGTTCGGCCGACGGGTTCGGGCAAAGCCTTGGTTTCGATTTCGAACAGCGCGACGGGAACGTTGCGACGCTGACCGGCCTGAACCGCACGCAACGGGTCTTCAGACAGATGAATGAACAAAAGTTTTTGAGGCAAGAGGCCCTCGCGTCGGTCCAGAATCGCCTCGAGGTTGTACTCGGGTGTCGCGTGATACAGGTACTTTGGCGCACTGTTGGTGTCAATCAATTCGATCTCAACAGCCGGGTTGCTGTGCCCGTAAAACGCCCGCGCCTTCGTGCCATCAATCGACAATTCGAAACGGTCGTTTCCGTCCGGTCCGACTACTCGCAGAACGTCATCAACAGTCGCCTCAATCCCATCAGCAGCAAGGCGCGTGACGATGTCGGTCAACGGAAGCCATCCGACGGAGTCGAGTTCGACATCGGGCGCGTGACGCAAAATGAAGGCGATTGGGCCACCGAGGCGTTGAGAGTTTTTGCGAGCCATTCTTCGATCGTACGGTTTCGGCGCGAAACAGGCTCACCGCCGCCGTTTTGCCCTCGGCGAAATCGCCCCATCGACGCACGCGACGGCGTTACTCTCGCATTAATGATCCACGCAACCGCGTGAAGGAGATGACGCGATGTTTGAACGATTTACGGACCGGGCCCGCCGAGTAGTGGTGCTTGCCCAAGAAGAGGCAAAGCAGCTCAACCACAACTACATCGGCACCGAGCACATCCTGCTCGGTCTCATCCGCGAGGGCGATGGCATCGCCGCGAAGGCGCTCGCTGAACTCTCCATCTCGATCGACAACGTGCGTGAACAGGTTCAGGAAATAATCGGGCAGGGACAAACCGCCCCGACCGGACACATCCCGTTCACGCCCCGCGCCAAGAAGGTTCTCGAACTGAGCCTCCGCGAAGCGCTGCAGTTGGGCCACAACTACATCGGCACGGAACACATCCTTCTCGGTCTCATTCGCGAAGGCGAGGGCGTTGCCGCCCAGGTCCTCGTCAAGCTCGGCGCTGACCTCACGCGCGTTCGTCAGACCGTCATCCAGTTGCTTTCTGGTTACCAGGGCAAGGAATCTGCGGTCGTCGGTGGAACCGAATCGACGTCGTCCGACAAGGGATCAACGATTCTCGACCAGTATGGGCGCAACCTCACGCAGGCGGCACGTGACGGCAAACTCGACCCCGTTATTGGGCGCGAGAAGGAAATGGAACGCGTCATGCAGATCCTTTCCCGCCGCACCAAGAACAACCCCGTCCTCATCGGTGAACCGGGCGTCGGCAAGACGGCCGTCGTCGAGGGACTCGCTCAGTCGATCGTCAAGGGTGAAGTCCCCGAGACGCTCAAGGACAAGCAGGTCTACACGCTCGACCTGGGAAGCCTCATCGCCGGAAGCCGATACCGCGGTGACTTCGAGGAACGCCTCAAGAAAGTCACCAAGGAAATCCGCAACCGTGGCGACATCATCGTCTTCATCGACGAGATCCACGCGCTCGTTGGCGCGGGTGCAGCGGAAGGCGCGGTCGACGCGGCCAGCATCCTCAAGCCAATGCTCGCGCGTGGCGAACTTCAGACCATCGGTGCGACGACCTTGGACGAATACCGCAAGTACTTTGAAAAGGACGCGGCACTCGAGCGTCGTTTCCAGCCCGTGACGGTCAACGAACCGTCTGTGGCCCACACCATCAACATCCTCAAGGGGCTTCGTGACCGATATGAAGCGTTCCACAAGGTGTCGATTTCGGATGGCGCTTTAACGGCCGCGGCGACGCTCGCCGACCGGTACGTGCAAGACCGATTCCTTCCGGACAAGGCAATCGACCTCATCGACGAAGCCGGCGCACGCCTGCGGTTGTCGATCCTGTCGTCACCGCCGGAGCTTCGCGAATTCGACGACAAGATTGCTGTCGTTCGTGCCGAGAAGGAAAAGGCCATCGAGAACCAGGACTTCGAGGGTGCGGCCAAGTCCCGCGACGAAGAGAAGAAGCTCCTGGGTGAGCGACTTCGCCTCGAGAAGGAATGGCGCAAGGGCGACAAGGGCGAATTGGGAACGGTCGACGAAGGAATTATCGCCGAGGTTCTCGCACAAGCGACCGGTATCCCCGTGTTCAAGCTGACCGAAGAGGAAAGCGCCCGCCTGCTCATGATGGAGAAGTCGCTGCACCAGCGGGTCATCGGCCAAGAAGAAGCTATTTCGGTTCTGTCCAAGACCATCCGCCGAACGCGCGCGGGGCTCAAAGATCCCAAGCGTCCTTCCGGCTCGTTCATCTTCGCCGGCCCGACCGGTGTGGGAAAAACGGAACTCGCGAAGGCTCTTGCCGAATTCTTGTTTGACGACGAAGACGCGCTCATTTCGCTCGACATGTCGGAATATGGTGAGAAGCACACGGCGTCTCGCTTGTTCGGCGCCCCTCCGGGTTACGTCGGGTTCGAAGAAGGCGGTCAACTCACCGAGCGCGTCCGCCGCAAGCCGTTCTCGGTCGTTTTGTTCGACGAGATTGAAAAGGCACACCCCGACATCTTCAACTCGCTGCTGCAGGTCCTCGAAGAAGGTCGTTTGACCGACGGCCAGGGACGAGTCATTGACTTCAAGAACACCGTCATCATCATGACGACCAACCTGGGAACAAAGGACATTACTGGTGGCCCCGTTGGCTTCACACTGCAGGGTGACTCAGAGCAGTCCTACAAGGCGATGCGGTCGAAGGTCATCGAAGAACTCAAGAAACACTTCAAGCCCGAGTTCCTCAACCGTGTCGACGAGACGATCGTCTTCCCGCAGCTGTCTCAGGACGAACTGCTGCAGATTGTCGATTTGTTCGTCCGTCGTCTGCGCGAACGCATGCTGGATCGCGACATGACGCTCGACGTGACGGATGCCGCCCGTCGCCAGTTGCTGACGATTGGCTGGGACCCGATGCTCGGTGCCAGGCCTCTGCGTCGCGCGATTCAGCACGAAGTCGAAGACATGCTGTCGGAGAAAATCCTCAACGGGGAACTCTCGATTGGCCAGCACGTCCTCATCGACTTTGCGGATGACGAGTTCACGGCGGTGATGACCGGTTCGATTCTTCCGACGGAAGAACCCGTCACGGGTGGCCCGTCGAAGTCGGCGAAAGTTCCAGCGGATTCGACACCCGATGTGGAAACGACCGACGCCGGAGAAAACACGCCGTCGGAGTAGGTGCCAGCCTAGACTGACGTCATGTCTGTATCGGTCCGTCCAGCCCGCACCGCGGACGTTGGCGCGATTGAATCCCTGATTGAGCCATTAGTTGCCCAACGGATTCTCTTGGGTAAAGATGCAGTCGTTTTATACGGATCCATTCAACAGTTTGTCGTGGCCGAAGATGCCTCAGGAACGGTTGTTGGTTGCGGTGCACTCCATGTTTTATGGCGCGACCTCGGAGAGATTCGAACCGTGGCAGTCGCCGAATCCAGCCGGGGAATGGGTGTCGGTAAGACCGTGCTGACCGCGTTGGAGGCCCAGGCACGATCGCTCGGTCTTGAACGACTGTTTTGCCTGACTTTCGAAACAAGTTTTTTCGGGCGTCTGGGCTTTGGCGTCATTGGCGAGGTCGGAATCGAAACCCAGACACCGAGCATCGTGACTCCGGAGGTGTTTGCCGAACTCGCCCGGTCACATGACGAAGGCGTCGCCGAGTTCCTCGACTTGGCCCGGGTGAAGCCGAACACCCTGGGAAACACGAGGATGCTCAAGGCCTTGTAGGTTCGGCGCGTCACCCGAATCGCTCGTTCGACGCGCGTACCCTCGGAATATGAACGCTTTTCTCGATCCCGCGGGACCCCTTCCCCCTTCGGTTTACTGGCGTCGGCGGGCGATCGTGCTCGTCCTCGCAATATTGGTGTTCTCGGGCGTCTGGACGCTATTCTCGGCATTCAACGCGGGCACGACCCCCACTCCCGTTGCGTCCCCGACCGTCGGAACTGTCGTCGCGTGCAATTCGACCGACATTTCGCTTCGCGCCGAAACAAACCAAGAATCATTCGCCGAGGGTGAATTCCCGAAGTTTTCGATGACAATCACCAACGCGGGAACGACGGCGTGCACGCTCGAGGTGGGAACGGACAAGCAAAAGTACGTCATCATGAGCGGCTCTGACCTGATTTGGGATTCGACCGTGTGCCAGGTCTCACCACAACCGTTTAGCCAGATGTTCGAGGCGGGCCAATCTCTGACGACGGACGCGGTGGAATGGGGTCGCGCTCGAAGTGACAATTGTGACAGCGGCACACCCGCTGTCGGCGGCGGGGCGTCCTATCAGTTGACGGTCTACGTGGGCGAGATTAAATCCGCCGAAGCCAAGCAGTTCATGCTGTACTAGTGTCAGGAGCATGACCTTCCGATCGAGCCGGTTGATCGCCGCGAGTGTGGCACTGTTATGTGCGCCGTGGGGCGGCCTGATCGCACCCGCCGCCGCTGTCGACGGTCCGTCGAAAATCATTGGGGGTGACAGGGCCTACATCAACGACGTTCCGTGGCAAGTCGGACTGATTGCGCCAAAACGGAGTTCTCCGACCGTGTGGTTCGGTCAGTTCTGTGGAGGTTCCATCATCAACGAACGCTGGGTGATTACGGCAGCGCACTGCCTCTACGATTTCAAGGGATCGCAGCTGGGAGTTTTCGCGGGCAACGACAACCTGGATGTTCCCACAGGCACCGATGTGTATAACTCGAATTCCTGGAAGATCCACCCCGATTACTCCACTGGCCCCGCGAAAGATGTTTGGTACAACGACATCGCACTCGTGAGACTGAATTCGACGCTCGACTTCGCTGATCCAGGAATTGAACCGATCGCACTCCCCACCGCAATCGACCCTGGGGACGCGCCAGATGTCGGAGACTCCATCGGAGTCTCGGGTTGGGGCTCGACATCGTCGGACGATTCTGACCCGGACTACCCCTACCTCCTCCAAAAAACGTCGCTCAGTGTGATTTCGAACGGCGCACCGAACGACTGCGGTGATTACACGGCGTCCGAATGGAACAGCCTTTACGAAATTTGCATCGGGTTCTCGGGCGGCACCCCCAAGGACACCTGTTGGGGTGATTCGGGCGGTCCCTACGTCGACGAAATCGACGCGGATGGCGACGGAACCACCGAGCCCACGCTGATCGGGGTCACCTCATGGGGAAACGGATGCGCTGACGCGAATTATCCCGGGCTTGCCACTCGCGTCACCTCCTA
>WLEN01000045.1 GCA_009704225.1 Actinomycetota bacterium
AGTGCTTTCATCTCGGCGGGAACATCCATGCCGGGGGTCACGAGAAGCGTGTGGGTCGCCCCAAGTTTGTGGGCGAGGTCTAGTTTGTCTTGGGCGATGTCGACGGCGAGGATGACGCTGGCCTTTTCGAGGCGCGCTCCCTGAATCACCGAGAGCCCGACGCCGCCACACCCGATGACCGCAGCGGTTGAACCGTGGACGAAGTTTGCGGTGTTCCGAACCGCACCGACGCCGGTGGCCACCGCACACCCGACGAGAGCGATGACGTCGAGAGGAGCGTCGTCACGGACCTTGATGGCTCCGGATTCGGGCACGACAACCATTTCGGCGAACGAGGAAACTCCGAGGTAGTGGTGAACTATTTCGCCATCCTTCGAGAGGCGGCTCGTTCCGTCATAGAGGACTCCGTTAGGAGCGACGACGTTCGCCACCATCTCGCACTGGGCGGGGCGACCGAGAAGGCAGTAACGACAGTTCCCACAGTTGGGAACCCAGGATAGGACAACGTGATCACCGACGCTTAGCGAAGTGACTCCTTCGCCAACCGCGTCAACTATTCCGGAACCTTCGTGCCCCATGACGAGTGGAAGTGGGACGTCCCACTCGCGACGGATGACGTGTAGGTCAGAGTGACAGACACCCGCTGCTGTAACTCGAACACGAACCTCTCCGGTGCGTGGCTCGGCTAAGTCGACATCGTTAACCACGACGTTCGTTCCGTCGAATGTGACTGCCTTCATTGGTGGGACTCCATTGTCGGTACCGCGTGCGTCGAGTGTTTCGGGTGCTGTTTAACCACATCGTGGCATGTTTTATCCGATTAAACAATGTCGACACGGAATCGTGACGGCGGAGAGGTTGCCACACAATTGTGAGGTCTGTCTGTCGGCGCCGATGGGACACAATAGGGACATGCCTTTCAACGACGAGAACCGCGCCGGAATGGAAGACGTCGGTCCCAAACTGCGTTCGACGCGCCTGGCTCAAGGTTTATCGGTGACATTTGTGGCCAAACAGGCAGGCGTGACCAAAGGATTCCTCTCGCTCGCAGAGCGCGGCAAGACTCGGGTTTCTGTCCCAGTTCTTCTTCGCATTTGTGACGTTCTGGGAATCACCATCGGCTCGTTATTCACCTACCCCGACGAACCCATCGTTCATGGTGGCATCCCCTTGTATATGGGTGGTGTGGATCTGCAGGAATACCTCCTGACGCCTCACGACGAAAAATGGGTACAGGTGATGCGCACCACGATGCAGCCCGGCGGAGGTTCAGACGGTGCGTATACCCTCGACGCCGAATCGATTTTCGTCGTCGTCCTGCAGGGTCAACTATCGCTGGACGTCGGAGGTGAAGTGCGCGTACTCGACACGGGCGACTCGACCACCTTCTCGGCCCGCACGCCACACAACTGGTTCAATCCACTCGATACCGAGAGCCAGGTGATGTGGGTCATTTCACCACCCCTTCCGCTCGTCGGAGACGCCAAACCAATTGGTAACCGCGACCGCGGCTGAATTCGCGAGGACGGCCAGGCTTAGACTGCTGGTGTGATCCCAATCGAGAACGTCCTCACGTTCATTGCGTTCGCGCTCGTGATCATCGCCATCCCCGGCCCCTCGGTGATGTTTGCTATTTCCCGCGCGCTGGTGCTCGGAAAGCGTGGGGCGGTGTTGACCGTCGTGGGCAACGGAATCGGGGTTTTCGTCCAGGCGCTCGCGGTATCGATCGGACTCGGTGTCCTCATCCAATCGAACGATCTCCTCATGCACATCATTCGATTGACCGGAGCGGGTTTTCTTATCTATCTTGGAATTACCGCGATACGCCATCGACGTGACGGTCTCGATCTCACGACTCCCGTCGTCACGCCCAGGAGTTCGCACATCCTGCGCGAATCAATCCTGGTGGGCCTGGCGAACCCGAAAACCATCGTGTTCTTCTCGGCGGCATTCCCGCAATTCGTCGTATCGAGTGACACACCGATTGTTCTCCAAATGGTTTTACTCAGCGTCATTTTTGTCGTCTTCGGGATCTCGGGGGACGCGATTTATGCCCTGTCTGCCGGGGCCGCTCGGGACTGGTTCGCAAAGTCGGAGAGCCGCGTTGTTGCGATGCGAACCATCGGCGGAATCGCGATGACAACGCTGGGTGCAGTGACTGTTTTGTTGCCGTAACTGTGGAATGCCCGACTTTACCCACAGCATTGCCTAAACTGATGATGCTGGGTTCAATGCCCACACACGAATCATTCAAACCAGTTAGGACGTTGTTTCCATGAGTTTTTTCCAGAACCTTTCCAAAATGGTGTCGCGCGCGGACAAGAAAGCCGACCAGCTCGCTGACTCTGCTCGTGAACTCGCCGCAGACGCAGCCAAGCGTGCCGGTGATTTCGCTGACGATGCTTCGCGCGAGGTAAATAAACTTGCCGCTCAGGCAAAACGCGAAGGCACCAAAGTTGTTAAGAAGGCAACGAAGACGGCTAAGGCCGTGACGAAGGACGTCACTCGGAAGGCCACCGCAACCGCGAAGACCGCTCAGACTCGCGCGAGCAAGGCCGCGAAGACTGTTGCCACCGAGGCCAAGGTCGTCAGCAAGACTGTGAAGTCGAGTGCAACGAAAGCTGCTGCTGGCGTAAAGGAAGCCATCACCGGCGCCCCCAATGCATCGTGGTCTGTCGCGCAGCTTCGCGCCGCTGCCAAGGCACGCGGGATCTCGGGTTTCTCGACGATGTCGAAGCCTCAGTTGCTCAAAGCGCTTCGCTAGTAAATCTGCTGAATACGAAAGCCGACCCCACGGGGTCGGCTTTCGTCGTTCCTGCAGAAACTATTCGGGGTACTCCTCGTCGTCGGGGTCAGTTATCGCAGCAACAATCGCGACAAGGCTCACGATCCAGGAAACCCATAAAAGAGCCAGTTTCCAGTCGCGTTTGCCCGATACGGTCGCTTTGACAAGTCCGAAAACGGAAAAAATCGCACTGAGAAAGCTGCCGTTAAGCAGAAACTTTTTCATGACGATACCTCCGCCAACAACGATACCCTCACCGACAGTGCGCCGACGCACCAATGGTTTGTAGGATAAAGGAATGACCGATATTGACCGCAAACCGCGCTCGCGGGTCGTCACCGATGGAATCGAAGCGACCACCTCGCGCGGAATGTTGCGTGCCGTGGGGATGGGGGACGCGGACTGGGAGAAACCTCAAATCGGTATTGCAAGTTCCTGGAATGAAATCACACCATGTAACCTTTCGCTCGGTCGCCTAGCTCAGGCCGCAAAGGAAGGCGTTCACGCCGGTGGCGGTTATCCTCTTCAATTCGGCACGATTTCTGTTTCCGACGGAATCTCGATGGGCCACGAGGGGATGCACTTCTCGCTCGTATCCCGAGAGGTGATCGCCGACTCGGTCGAGACCGTTGTTCAGGCCGAGCGTCTCGATGGAACTGTCCTTCTCGCCGGATGTGACAAGTCCATCCCCGGCATGCTCATGGCTGCCGCTCGCCTTGACCTAGCAAGCTGCTTCCTCTACGCAGGCTCGATTGCTCCGGGCTGGGTGAAATTGGAAGACGGCACCGAAAAAGACATCACGATTATTGATTCGTTCGAAGCGGTCGGTGCGGTGAAAGCCGGCAAGATGAGCGCTGAAGACGCCCGCCGGATTGAATGCGCCTTTGCCCCAGGTGAAGGAGCGTGCGGCGGGATGTACACCGCCAACACCATGGCGTCTGTCGCCGAAGCTCTGGGAATGAGCCTGCCGGGCTCTGCGTCACCCGCGTCATATGACCGCCGGCGCGACTATTTCGCGCACCGCTCGGGTGAGGCCGTTGTCGGCATGCTCGAACGTGGTCAGACCGTTCGCGACATCCTCACGATCAAGGCATTCGAAAACGCGATTGCGGTGGCAATGGCACTCGGGGGCTCGACCAACGTTGTCCTTCACCTTCTCGCCATCGCGAATGAAGCCGAAGTGCCGCTCACGTTGGACGACTTCAACCGCATTGGTGCGAAGGTTCCGCACCTCGGTGACCTCAAACCGTTCGGCAAGTACGTGATGAACGACGTCGACCGCCGAGGCGGACTGCCCGTTCTGATGAAGGCTCTCGTTGACGCAGGCCTCATGCACGGGGACGCACTCACTGTCACCGGCAAGACAATGGCAGAAAATCTCGCTGACATGAATCTGGACGCCTTGGACGGAGAGGTGCTACGAACGCTCGACAACCCGATTCACGCAACCGGTGGCATCACGATTCTCAACGGGTCGTTCGCGCCGGAAGGCGCTGTTGTCAAGACGGCTGGTTTCGACGCGGCCACCTTTGAGGGTCCAGCCCGGGTGTTTGAACGCGAGCGGGCCGCGATGGACGCATTGACAAACGGCGACATCACCGGGGGTGACGTCGTTGTCATTCGATACGAAGGACCCAAGGGTGGGCCGGGAATGCGCGAGATGCTCGCGATCACGGCTGCAATCAAGGGTGCAGGACTCGGTAAAGATGTATTACTCTTGACGGACGGGCGATTCTCAGGCGGCACAACCGGACTGTGTATCGGCCACGTAGCTCCCGAGGCAGTGGATGCAGGTCCCATTGCCTTCGTGCGCGATGGTGATCTGATACGGGTCGATATCGCAGCTCGGAGCATCGACTTACTCGTCGATGAAACCGAGTTGGAGGCGCGCCGCACTGGGTGGTCGCCCCTTCCGCCGCGTTATACCCGTGGTGTTCTTGCGAAATATTCCAAGCTTGTGAAGTCGGCCGCCCTCGGCGCCGTCACCGGCTAACACCACCGTCGTTTTATAAGGAGAACCCGATGGTCACCTCGACCACAACAACGAAGTCCGGCGAACCGCCCATGATGACGGGCAGTGGCGCGCTGCTGAAGTCTCTCGAAATTTTGGGGATAACCGACGTGTTCGGACTTCCGGGCGGCGCGATCATGCCGTTCTATGACGAACTGATGTCGCAGACCGCGATCCGGCACATCTTGGTTCGTCATGAACAAGGAGCTGGTCACGCGGCCGAGGGCTACGCACTCGCGAAGGGTCAGGTCGGAGTGTGTATCGCCACGAGTGGCCCAGGAGCGACGAACCTCGTCACGGCCATCGCCGATGCGCACATGGATTCCATTCCGATGATTGCCATCACGGGCCAGGTGTTCTCGACGCTCATGGGGACGGACGCGTTCCAAGAGGTCGACATCGTGGGTATCACAATGCCCATCACCAAACACTCGTTTCTCGTGACAAAAGCTGAAGACATCCCCGCCACGGTCGCGGCCGCATACCAAATTGCGACGACGGGTAGACCCGGTCCTGTGCTCATTGACGTGACGAAGGATTGCCAGCAGGGTTCTGCGCCGTTCATCTGGCCCGACAAGGTCGACCTGCCGGGTTACAAGCCCGTCCAAAAAGCGCACGGCAAGCAAGTTCAGGCTGCGGCCGAGATGATCGCGCAAGCGGAACGCCCAATTTTCTATATCGGTGGCGGAGCGATTCGCGCGAATTCCCAGAAAGAGCTTCGTGAAATCGTGGAGGCCGTCGGAGCCCCGGCGATCACGACGCTGACCGCGCGTGGAGTGTTGTCGGACAAACACCCACAGAACCTTGGTATGCCGGGCATGCACGGTTCGGTCCCCGCCGTTCTCGGGCTGCAGGAAAGTGACCTCCTCATTGTTCTCGGTGCTCGCTTTGACGACCGTGTGACCGGCAAGGTGAGCGAATTCGCTCCGAATGCCAAAGTCATCCACGTCGACATTGACCCCGCCGAAATCGGCAAGATTCGCGAAGCCGATGTCCCCATCGTCGGCGATGTTCGAGAGGTCATTCTGGACCTGCTGCCGGAATGGAAGAAAGTCAAGAAGACAGCAAAACCATTGACGGCCTGGTGGGAACGACTCGAATCTCTTCGGGCGAGCTTCCCACTCGGATTCGACGACCTCGACGACGGACTCCTTGCGCCGCAGGGCATCATTCAAAAAATCGGACAGATGTCAGGCCCAGAAGCAATTTATGCCGCCGGAGTCGGTCAGCACCAAATGTGGGCGGCGCAGTACATCGAATATGAACGCCCTGGCGCGTGGCTTAACTCCGGTGGTGCCGGCACGA
>WLEN01000046.1 GCA_009704225.1 Actinomycetota bacterium
AAGGGCATCCCGCTCGAGGACATGGAGTTCTTCCAATTCCACCCGACCGGACTTGCCGGTTTGGGAATCCTCTTGACCGAGGGTGCGCGCGGCGAAGGAGCGATCCTGCGTAATGCGAGTGGTGAACGCTTTATGGAACGCTACGCCCCAACGATTAAAGACCTGGCTCCGCGAGACATCATTTCCCGCTGCATGGTGCAAGAAGTTGCCGAAGGCCGAGGAGCTGGACCGAACAAGGACTATGTCCTTCTCGACTGCACCCACCTCGGCGCCGAGGTCCTCGAGACCAAATTGCCGGACATCACCGAGTTCGCTCGAACCTACTTGGGCGTCGACCCGGTTACCGAACCAGTTCCCGTCATGCCGACGGCGCACTATGCGATGGGTGGAATCCCAACCACCACCGATGCCGAAGTCCTCCTCAACAACACGACGGTGATCCCCGGGCTCTACGCGGCGGGCGAATGTGCCTGCGTTTCCGTCCACGGTTCGAACCGTTTGGGAACGAATTCGCTACTCGACATCAATGTCTTCGGAAAGCGTGCCGGTCGCAATGCCGCCGCCTACGCCAACAAGGCGAAACGCCCCGCGCTTCCTAAGGGCACGGAAACGTTCGTCGTCGAGCTGATCGAAAAGATGCGCACCGCGGACGGTTCGGAAAATGTTGCATCAATTCGCAAGGAACTGCAACTCGAAATGGACCGCAACGCCCAGGTGTTCCGAACCGAGGAATCTCTCTCTCACGCCCAAAAAATCATTGAGGGACTCCGGAAACGATATGAAAAGGTTGGCATCCACGACCGAGGCCAGCGATTCAATACCGACCTACTCGAAGCCATCGAACTCGGGTTCCTGCTCGACCTCGCCGAGGTTGTCGTTGTGTCGGCCCGCAACCGCAAGGAAAGTCGGGGCGGGCACATGCGCGATGATTTCCCCGACCGCGATGACAAGAAGTACATGAAGCACACGATGGCCTACAAGAAGGGTGAGAAAATCGCTCTCGATTGGAAGCCCGTCGTCATCACGAACTACCCACCCATGGAGAGGAAGTACTAATGCCCGAACTCGGCGTGGTGCAATCGTTCACCGTTACCTTCATCGTTCGACGCTTCAACCCGGAAACCGACCAGGAACCGTACTGGCAGGATTTCGACGTCGACATGTATTCGACAGACCGAGTCCTCGACGGTCTCCACAAGATCAAGTGGGAACAGGACGGTTCGTTGTCGTTCCGTCGTTCGTGTGCGCACGGCATTTGCGGCTCGGATGCGATGCGCATCAACGGTCGCAACCGGCTCGCGTGCAAGACCCTCATCAAGGACCTCGACATCACCAAGCCCGTTTATGTCGAAGCAATCAAGGGTTTGCCTCTCGAAAAAGACCTCATCGTTGACATGGAGCCGTTCTTCGCCGCCTATCGCGAGGTCCAGCCGTTCCTGCAGTCGACGTCAAAGCCGGATAAGGAAAACATCCAGTCCCCCGAGCAGCGCGCCCGTTTCGATGACACGACCAAGTGCATCCTCTGCGCCGCCTGCACAACGTCGTGCCCCGTCTTCTGGACGGATGGTCAGTACTTCGGCCCGGCCGCCATCGTCGCTGCGCACCGCTTCATTTTTGACTCGCGTGACGAAGCGTCTCAGGTCCGCCTCGACATTCTGAACTCAAAGGAAGGCGTGTGGCGTTGCCGCACCACCTTCAACTGCACCGAGGCCTGCCCCCGTGGCATCGAAATCACCAAAGCAATCTCAGAGGTCAAGCAAGCCACGATAAGCGGCGTCCGCCGCTAAGTTGTGTGACCGACTGTGCTGAGGTTGCCCATCACCACCCCCAGCCTTGTCGTTATTGATTCTGCGTCGACGACTAAGGATCAGATCATTCGCGAACTCGCCGCGCGGCTGCAGACCGAAGGCCGCGTCACCGATGTTGACTCCTTCGTCGCTGACGTTGTCCGGCGCGAAGAAATTCTGGCGACCGGCATTCAGGGCGGAATCGGAATTCCGCACGCACGAAGTGCCAGCGTTACGACCCCGTCGGTTGCCGTTGCCACAAGTGCCACCGGGATTCCTTTCGGTTCGCCTGATGGTCCGGCTCACCTCATCTTCCTGATTGCCGCGCCAACCGACACGGACGACAGCCACCTCCAGATTCTCGCCGCAATTGCTCGTCAGGTCACTCGTGAGGACTTTCGCAATGCACTCCAAACCGCGACCGAACCTAGTTTTATCGCAGAAATTATGTCGAAAGAGGTCCAAAAGTGAAAATCATCTGCGTCACCTCGTGTTTTACGGGAATTGTGCACACCTACATTGCCGCCGAAGCGTTCGAGCGAGCAGGCGTTGCGCTCGGCCACGAAATAGTCATCGAGACTCAGGGCCCCGCTGGGTCAAGCCCCATTACCCAAGACATCATCGATTCAGCCGACGGGGTGATTTTTGCGGTTGATCTCGACGTCACTGGCCGAGAACGTTTCGTGGGCAAGCCGTATCTTCATGTCGACGTCGCCGCCGCCATTAACAGAGCAAACGGCCTGATTGAACAATTGCTGGATCAAATCCGGGTCGGAACAGCTACAACAGTCGAAGTCGCACAGCCTGTGGATACTATCTCTGTAACCTCGGACAGCGGTCGGAAGAAGGGGTTCGTCGCCAAACTATTCGGCAGGGGACGCTAGCCCCCTCGGGGTCGTGGGGCGCAAACATAGGATTGAGCCATGGTTACGCGAATCGCATCGGTCAACGTCAACGGCATCCGCGCCGCGTATCGCAAGGGAATGGGTGACTGGCTCGCTGTGCGTAAACCCGACATTGTTGCCGTGCAAGAAGTCCGAGCGGAACGCGCCGACATCGATGCCCTAGTGGATTCGAGCTGGTATGTCGTCAACGACGAGGCAACCGCGAAGGGCCGCGCCGGTGTAGCAATTGTGTCTCGAAAACAACCGCTCGCGGTTCGAACCGAATTCGGTGCTACTGATTTTGACAGTGCGGGTCGCTGGATCGAAGCGGACTTCTCCATCAATGGGAAAAGTGTCACTGTCGTGTCCTGTTATGTTCACTCGGGCGACGCCGACACCCCGAAGCAGGTCGAAAAGTATAAGTTCCTCGACGCTTTTGAAGGTCGCCTCGCGGAACTAGCCGCCGGTGGCGCGCTCGCTCTTGTCATGGGTGACCTTAATGTCGGTCACCGCACTCTAGATATCAAGAATTGGAAGGGCAACACGAAAAAGGCGGGATTCTTGCCCGCCGAACGCGCATATTTCGATCGAATTCTCGGCGCAGAGGATGACCCGGCCTACAACGCTGGTTCCGGGCTTGGATGGGTAGACCTCGGTCGTCGTTTCGCGGGCGAAGTTCCCGGTCCATATACCTGGTGGAGCCAGCGCGGTCAAGCGTTCGACACCGACACCGGGTGGCGAATCGACTATCACCTGGCGACTCCGACTCTCGCTGAAACGGCGCTGACGTACGCCATCGATAAGGCGGATGCGTGGGATACTCGCTGGAGTGACCACGCACCCGTTGTCATCGATTACGACATCTAAGGATTGACATGACCGGCCAACGACTGTTTTCGGGAATGCAACCGAGCGCTGACTCACTGCACCTCGGCAATTACGCCGGTGCGCTGTTGCAGTGGCGCGAGATGCAGTCGACGCACGACGCCGTGTTCTGCGTTGTCGACCTTCACGCCATCACCGTGCCTCAAGACCCCGCAAAGCTTCGCGAAAACACCCGCCGGACTGTCGCGCAGTACATCGCGGCGGGAATTGACCCCGATCACTCGACGCTGTTTGTCCAGTCCCACGTCGCCGCTCATGCGCAACTCGCCTGGGTTTTCAACACCATCACTGGCTTCGGCGAGGCGTCGCGCATGACCCAGTTCAAGGACAAGTCCGCCAAGCAGGGTTCTGATTCAGCCAGCGTCGGTCTCTTCACCTACCCGATCCTGCAGGCCGCCGACATTCTCTTGTACGACGCCGTCACCGTCCCTGTTGGGGAGGACCAGCGGCAGCACATCGAATTGACGCGCGATATCGCCGCTCGATTCAATTCGCGCTTTGGTGACACCCTCGTCGTGCCTGAGGTTCGAATCCTCAAGGAGTCGGCAAAGGTCTTTGACCTACAGAACCCTGAGTCAAAGATGTCCAAGTCGGGGGAATCACCTCAGGGAATCGTGTGGCTGCTCGATGACCCGAGCGTAACCGCAAAGAAAATCAAATCAGCGGTCACCGATGCAGATCGAGATATTCGTTTCGATCCCGTCGGCAAGCCCGGTGTGTCGAACCTCCTCGGAATCCTTTCGCTCTTGGGCGGATCGACGATTCCGTCACTGGAAACCGAATTCAACGGCAAGGGATACGGTGACCTCAAGAGCGCGGTTGCCGACGCCGTTGTCGCCGAGTTCGAGCCGATTCGACTTCGCACCCTCGAATTGCTCGCGGATCCCGCCGAGCTCGACCGACTTCTCGCGGTTAACGCAGACCGGGCGAGTGAAATTGCGGAGGCGACCCTTTCTCGCGTCTACGACGCGGTTGGCTTCCTGCCCCGCACCTAATTCTTGGCCAATTCTTGGACATCGCCATGGCATGAAGGCCGCATCGGGGCTACCATAGAGAAAGAGCACGTGCTCCGGGGTCAGCGAAAATCTGAGCCGGCGGTCAAAGTCCGCGACCCGTATGGCCTCGGCCACGCGGTTGACCTGGTGGAACTCCAGGACCGACGGTTATAGTCCGGATGGGAGGATGCACGATGGGGTTCACCGCAGGTTGGTGTGCCTCGCGACCACTTGTCGCATCCCCGGATTCCCTGCTCGGAAGGAGTCCCCATGCCCATCAGTACATATGACGACGCGATGCGACGCGCGCGCGAGCTCGCCGAACGCGGCCCCCGCACCGGAGAGAACCCTCAGGTCGGATGTGTTCTTGTTGACGACGCGGGCACGATCGTGGCCGAGGGCTGGCACCGCGGTGCGGGCACAGCCCACGCCGAGGTAGACGCTCTGTCCAAGGTCGAGAGCGCACGCGGCCTCACCGCCGTCGTGACGTTAGAGCCGTGCAACCACACCGGTCGAACCGGTCCGTGCGCGCAAGCGCTCATCGAAGCTGGGGTGTCTCGAGTTGTGTATTCACTCGACGATCCTGGCCAGAAATCCAGTGGTGGGGCGGACACGCTCCGTGCCGCCGGGATTGAGGTCGTGTCTGGCGTTCTGTCGGGCGAGGGGTACCATCTGGTCGAGCGGTGGCTGACCGCAAACCGCCTGGGTCGGCCATGGGTGACGGCCAAATGGGGCTCGAGCCTCGACGGGCGAACAGCGGCAACCGACGGGACCAGCCAGTGGATTACGTCCGCTGAGTCGCGCACCTATATTCATCTTTTGCGATCACAACACGACACCATCGCGATCGGAACGGGAACGGCAATTGCCGACAACCCGAGCCTCACCGCTCGAACTGCAGACGGGAACCTGTTCCCCAATCAACCACTCGCCGTTGTGATCGGTGACACCCCTCTGCCTGCAGGTTCGGGACTGTGGAGCCACCCGCGAGGCGTCTTGCAAGAGTCAGGACCGCTGGTCGAAATTCTTGAGCGCCTCTACAACATCGGAATTCGTAGTCTGTTTCTTGAGGGTGGGCCCCGGTTGATGAACTCATTCATTCGCGAAGGCCTTGTTGACGAATACGTCGTGTGCCTTGCACCGATCCTTCTCGGTGGAGACAAGACTGCAACCAGTGATCTCGGAATCGGAACTCTAACCGAGGCTCGTCGACTCAACGTCACCAGCACCGAGGTCATGGGCGGAACCATCGTCGTCACGGCTCGAGAGGCTCACTAATGTTTACCGGAATCATTGCCGAACTCGGAACCATCACCGCAACCGAAAAAACTGGTGATTCGGTTCGAGTTACTGTCCGGGCGCCCAAGGCCGTTGCCAAAGCGGGGCACGGGGACTCGATTGCCATTAGCGGGGTGTGCCTCACGGTTCTCGCACAAACCGACGATTCGTTCACCGCTGACGTCATGGGACAGACCATCACGATGTCAAAC
>WLEN01000047.1 GCA_009704225.1 Actinomycetota bacterium
GTTGTCACCATCCCTTTGTATACGATCGTTCGGCTGGACAGCGAAGGGAAATAGGTCCCTAACTCCCGTTCGGCACGCTTGCGCAACCGAAACGTCTTTCGATCAAGGTCGATACCCGATGCAGTCCCATTGGCATCCGACAAAAAGAGTTGTTCGAAAGCCGGCATTACGTTCCGTGCCAGACTTCCGAGGTGTGTGGGGTCGGTAGGGACTGAACGCCAGCCCAGAACGGCGAGCCCCTCGCCCAACGCGATCTCGGTGATTAGGGCCTTTTCGGATTCTCTCTCTGCGTTGTTGAGTGGCAGGAACGCGATTCCTGCCGCGTACAGCCCGGCTGCGGGTAAATCGAAGGGAAGAACTGCGCGAAAGAATCGGTCTGGAATCTGGATTTGAATCCCGGCCCCGTCTCCCGTGCCGGCGTCTGAGCCGACCGCGCCACGGTGTTCAAGGTTCCGAAGACTTGACAGGGCGATCGTGATGATGTCGTGTCCCGGTGTACCGCGCATCGTCGCGACCATGGCGAATCCACACGAGTCCTTCTCTTGTGACGGGTCGTAGAGACCCGTCCGCGCGGGGACGGCGCTGAAGCGCGCAAACGGGTTCAACTGAATCATCGTCCTTCCGGGATCAGGGACGACGTTGGCCCTCGGTCAACAAACGGAACGCAGAAAGGTCAACGAGAAGGGCTTGTGGCTCTCGATCGCGACACGGTGGACTCGGCTTCGGCGGCGAGTTCCTCCGCAGTGTAGGTGTTACCCGATTCTAGCCCTTTTTCTGCGACGGAATTGTGTCCCGGACGGTAACCAGAAGGCTCAAAACCAGGATGGCGGCGTCCCTGCACAAACCAAATCACGACTCCGAGCACGACAGCTGCGACCGCGCCCCAGACGTTCACTCGGACACCAAGGAAGGACTCGCTCGGGTCGAGGCGGATGGTCTCGATAGCGACGCGACCAATTCCGTACCACACGAGATACACCGCAAAGTTTCGTCCCCACTGCAGCGTGAACCGCCGACCCGCCCAAATGATGACGGCCGCACCGAGCAGATTCCACAGTGCTTCGTATATGAAAGTCGGGTGAAACAGGGTTCCTGGCGGGAGACCGAGTGGATAGGCGGGATTGAGCAGATCGATTTCCAAACCCCACGGCAGATCGGTCGGACCGCCGAACAGTTCCTGGTTGAAATAGTTCCCGAAACGTCCAATCGCTTGCGCAATGATGAGTCCGGGAGCGATCGCATCGAGCAAGGCGGTGAAACGAAGACCGCTAATGCGACAGCCGATCCAGCCACCAACTGCGCCGAGAATCAGGGCACCGAAAATTGCGAGTCCCCCCTCCCAAACGTAGAAAACCCTTGCGATGTCTTGGCCCGCAAAGTAATCAGCAGGGTGCGTAATGACGTGGTACGCACGGCCACCAATGATTCCGAGAGGGATGGCGAAGAGAGCGATGTCAAGTATCAGCCAGGACTCCACACCACGCGCAACGAGTCGGCGATTGGTAACCACGAGCCCGATCACAATCCCGAGCAAAATACAAAGGGCGTATGCGTGAACAGTCAAATTGAAGGTGGCCCACGTCGCTCCCATTTCACGCAGCCATTCCCCAACATTGAACGACCGCCACTCAATGGGCGGAGAGGGGATGCTGGCGAGAATCACGGACGTCCTTTCGACACGTTCAGCCTAATCCTGAACGGCACTGAGACCCTCCGCGAGTTCGGATGTGGCACGAGCGACACCCGCTGGCCCATCGGTCGTGAGAGCAGAGACGAGGTGTGAACCGACAATAGCCCCAGAGGCATAACCGGTGACACTGCGAACGTGATCTGCGTTGGAGATTCCGACACCGACACAAACGTGTGTTGCGCCCAAGCCGGTGAGGCGGGTTACCAGAGAGCGTGCAGCGACGTCAACATCGGCACGAGCGCCGGTGATACCCATCGTCGACACCGCATACACAAAACCGCGAGAACTATTGATCGTCGACACGAGTCGTTCATCTGTGGACGACGGTGCCGCGAGAAAGACTCGATCAAGACCGTGGGCGTCTGACACTGCGAGCCACTCCGACGCCTCATCGGGAATCAGGTCAGGCGTGATGAGCCCAACTCCCCCTGCTTCTTTGAGGTCCCTCGCGAAGCGATCGACTCCGTACTGCACAACAGGGTTCCAATATGTCATCACCAAAATCGGGGTGTCGACCTTCGCGGTTACGCCTCGGATGATGTCGAACAAATGCGCGAGCCGGAAACCTCCCTCAAGCGCCGCGTTCGTCGCACGCTGAATTACTAACCCATCCATCACGGGATCAGAGTAGGGAACACCCAGTTCAATGATGTCGACACCGGATTCCGACAGCGCGATAAGCGCTTCTATCGAAGTTTCGGCGTCGGGGAAACCCGCTGGGAGGTAACCAACGAGGACGCCGCGCCCGTTGGCGCGCGCCGCATCGATAACAGTTTCGACACGCGAGCTCATCGTGCGTCCTTCAGGAAACCGAAATAACGACCCGCTGTCTCCATGTCCTTGTCGCCACGCCCCGAAAGGTTGATGAGAATGATGTCTGACGGCGAAAGTGTGCGGGCGAGGTTGAGTGCTCCCGCCAACGCATGCGCCGTTTCTATCGCAGGAATGATTCCCTCTGTCCGAGACAGGTCTAACATCCCTTGCATCGCTTCGGCATCAGAGATTCCAACATACGTTGCGCGCCCACTGTCTTTGAGCCAGGCGTGCTCCGGTCCGATGCCCGGATAGTCGAGCCCAGCCGAGATGGAGTGTGATTCGATGGTCTGTCCGTCTTCGTCCTGCAAAACATAGGTTTTCGCACCGTGCAAAACTCCAGGGCGCCCACGCTGCAACGTTGCAGCATGGCGGGGCGTGTCGATCCCGTCGCCCGCCGCTTCGTAGCCGACGAGTGCCACGTCGTCGTCGAGGAACGCATGGAAAATTCCCATCGCGTTCGAGCCACCGCCCACACACGCCACCACAGCTGTGGGTAGACGACCCTCCGTCTCGAGAATTTGCTCGCGGGCTTCGTTTCCAATGATCGAGTGAAAGTCCCGAACCATGACGGGGAACGGGTGCGGGCCAGCAACAGTGCCGAGAAGGTAGTGAGTGTCCGCGACATTGGCGACCCAATCGCGCATTGCCTCGTTGATGGCGTCCTTGAGTGTCCGAGAACCATGAACGACCGGCACAACGTCAGCGCCCAGCAGTTTCATCCGCGCAACGTTGAGCGCTTGTCGTTCCGTGTCAACTTCACCCATATACACGACACACGACATGCCCATCAGTGCAGCCGCTGTCGCCGTCGCCACGCCGTGCTGTCCGGCTCCGGTTTCAGCGATGAGCCGAGTTTTACCGAGCCGCTTCGCGAGAAGTGCTTGACCGAGCACGTTGTTGATTTTGTGCGAACCGGTGTGATTGAGGTCTTCACGTTTGAGCAGGACTCGTGCGCCGCCAGCTAGAGCGGCAAAGCGAGACGCTTCCGTGATGATGGAGGGCCGACCCGTATACGAGCGATGAAGTTCGGCGAGTTCCGCTTGAAAAACCGCGTCGGTCTTTGCGGCGGTATACGCGACGTCGAGTTCATCCAGCGCAGCGATAAGCGCCTCCGGAACGAAGCGACCGCCGTATTCGCCAAAGTACGGACCTAGTTCTTGGCGCAGGGACATCAGCTCACCTCTCGGAATTGTTCAACGACAGAGCGCGGGTGCACCGCCGTGACGAGCGCTTCACCGACGAGGACGACATCAGCACCCGCATCTCGATAGGCGCGAACATCGTCCACAGTGTTGACCGCGGATTCGGCCACCGCGATGGCGTCGGCGGGGATGAGATCTCGAACCGCGCCGAATAGCGATCGATCGAGTTCGAAGGTTGAGAGGTCTCTGGCATTAACGCCAATCAACCCAGCTCCGACGTCGGCGGCCAATCGTACCTCGTCGGCCGAATGGGTTTCAACGAGAACGGTCAAACCCAATTGGCGAGAGAACTCATGAAGCCGTTCGAGGACGACTGCGTCCAGTGCCGCAACAATCAACAGAACGATGTCTGCTCCAAAAGCGCGTGCCTCGAGGATCTGATATTCCTCAGAAATGAAATCCTTGCGTAACAACGGAACCTCGACACGTTCACGAACGTCCGTGAGATCGCGTAGCGAGCCCCCGAAGCGCCGTTCTTCGGTCAGAACTGAGATGGCGTCCGCTCCGCCTTCGACGTAGGACTCGGCAAGCGCGGGGGCATCATCAATCAGTGCGAGGTCGCCCTTCGACGGACTAGCACGCTTAATCTCGGCAATGAGCCGAATGTGCGACGTCGCGGCCAGTGCGAGATAGGCATCAATCGGCTCGGGCGAGCGCAGTGCGCGACGTTCAATTTCGGCGTAAGAGACTCTTTCGCGCCGAGTCGCTGCGTCCTCAAGCGCACCAGCGGTGAGAGCCTCCAGCACGACTAGTGATTGACCTTCGTCTTCGAACCGCCGACACCGTAACCGGCCCTAGCCATGAATGAGCCGACGAGCGGTCCGATTACAAGAAGTGAGGAGCTCGCCCAGACGAGTAGCGGCTGGTCGAACCAGAAAAACAAGGTTCCAGCTGTGGCACCGATGAGCATGATCGTTACTCCGGTCCACGCGGCGGTAGAAGAGCCGTGTCCAGGGTCGTGCGGGTCGTTCATGTCGTTCCTCCTAAAGGTCAGTCTAGCGCGGGGCGGAGAGCGTTCGCCGCGGCTATCGCCCTCAGTGGGGCGGCCGCTTTGTGGACGGTCTCGTCGTACTCGCTCTGTGGTACTGAGTCTGCGACGATTCCGGCACCGGCCTGAACCGACGCGGTTGTGCCGACCAGAACCGCGGTTCGAATCGCGATTGCGAGGTCTGAGTCGCCGCCGAAACCGATGTACCCGACGACTCCCCCATAGACGCCGCGACCAGCTGGTTCGAGCTCGTCGATGATTTCCAACGCACGCGGTTTCGGAGCCCCAGAGAGCGTTCCAGCAGGGAAGGTGGCTCGAAAGACATCGATCGGAGTGCGCCCTGCCGCGAGTTCTCCTTCGACGCTCGAGACGAGGTGCATGATATGCGAGAAGCGTTCGACGTTCATAAACTCGGTGACCTCGACCGTTCCGGGGGTACACACGCGTGAGAGGTCGTTACGCGCAAGATCAACGAGCATCAAATGTTCGGCACGTTCCTTGGCATCAGCCAACAGCCCCTCAGCAAATTGCGCGTCATGCTCTGGTGTCTCACCACGCGGCCGACTACCCGCAATGGGGTGACTAAACACGCGACCGTTGTTCACCTTGACAAGCGCTTCGGGCGACGAACCCACCACGGCAAACCGAGTTCCATCCGCGCTCTCGAGGTTAAGCAGGTACATATAGGGCGACGGGTTAAGCGCACGCAACATCCGGTACACGTCGGTGCTCGACGCGGTGACTTCCGTGTCGAATCGCTGAGAGATCACGACCTGGAAGACGTCACCATTACGAATGAAATGATGTCCCCTCAGCACGGAATCAAGGAATTTCTTGTGTTCGGTCCGTAACGCAGGGTTCGGCGCAGTGGTCTCCGGGGGCGCTAATGGCGCGAGGGGCAGTGCGGTTCGAAGGCTCGCCGTGATGCCGTCAAGTCGAGACTGTGCCGACTCCCACAGTTGGTCGAGGTCGTCCGTGACAAGAACTGCGGTCGCAACGTGCAGAAGAGATGTTCGATGGTCAAACACCAACAGGTCGCGAACGAACA
>WLEN01000048.1 GCA_009704225.1 Actinomycetota bacterium
AACAGTTGAGAGAGTCGGGTAACCACGGGTGTCAGCCTACCGTTTCGGCCATCCTCGCCCTTTCCGCACAGAGCACCCGCGGCGCCCTCACTTACCCACACGTTCCTGCAGACATCTGAACTTGCCCCACCTGTTCCTGCAGACAATGTGGCAAAAACCGGCGCTAGCTCCACTTTTTGGGGATTTGTCTGCAGAAACAGTTGTGACAGGGGTGCCGGTGCTGCCGAACGGGCTGGACACTCGCCCCCTCTTACGTTTGTGGAAACCGAATCGCTCAATGCCCACGTTCCTGGAAACCGATCACGACATCCGCGGCAAAGTGGCACGAAACGCCGATTTGGTTTCCACTAACGCAGGGAACCAAGCATTTGGTTTCCACAAACGTAATTGGGTGAGGGCAGCCCTGGGCCGACAGGTGAGTGCTAGGCGAGTGCTAGGCAGAGGTGGTGACGACGGGAGTACCCGTTTCGCTTGCCGGCATCTCAGCGGCAAGGCGATTGGCCTCTTCGATGAGCGTCGCGACGATCTCGGATTCGGGGACGGTCTTGATGACCTCACCCTTGACAAAGATCTGGCCACGGCCGTTACCAGAAGCGACACCGAGATCGGCTTCGCGGGCCTCGCCCGGCCCGTTGACGACACAACCCATGACGGCGACGCGCAGCGGAACCGTCATGCCCTCGAGTCCCTTGGTCACGTCTTCAGCGAGGGTGTACACATCGACCTGGGCGCGACCGCACGACGGGCAGGACACGATTTCGAGCTTGCGCTCGCGCAGGTTCAACGACTCGAGAATCTTGAGCCCGACCTTGATTTCTTCGGCTGGCGGAGCAGAGAGCGACACGCGAATCGTGTCGCCGATGCCCTCGGCGAGCAGGATTCCAAACGCGGTGGACGACTTGATTGTTCCCTGGAAAGCTGGGCCAGCCTCGGTAACGCCGAGGTGGAGCGGCCAATCACCGCGCTCGGCCAGCTGACGGTAGGCCTTGACCATCACGACCGGGTCGTTGTGCTTGACGGAAATCTTGAAGTCGTGGAAGTCGTGTTCCTCGAAGAGGCTGGCTTCCCAGACGGCGCTCTCGACGAGTGCCTCGGGGGTCGGACGGCCATACTTTTGCAACAAGCGAGGATCGAGCGAGCCGGCATTGACACCGATGCGGAGGCTCACTCCCGCAGCCTTGGCCGCTTTGGCGATTTCGCCTACCTTGTCGTCGAACGCCTTGATGTTTCCGGGGTTCACGCGAACGGCGGCGCACCCCGCGTCGATCGCCTGGAAGACATATTTGGGCTGGAAGTGAATGTCCGCGATAACCGGGATTTGGCTCTTTTTCGCGATGATGTGCAAAACATCGGCATCGTCCTGAGTCGGAACCGCGACTCGCACAATGTCGCAACCGGTCGCGGTGAGTTCGGCGATCTGCTGGAGAGTGCCGTTAATGTCCGTGGTCTTGGTCGTCGTCATGGACTGAACCGAAACCTGCGATTCGCTGCCAACCATCACCTTTCCCACCTTGATTTGGCGGGTCTTGCGACGAGGTGCGAGCGTCTCTACGACGCGGGGAAGTCCGATATTTACAGCCACAGCACTATCGTACAGCCCTACAGACCGAGGGTAATCGGCTTGACGATGTCGGCGTAAATGAGCAAGGCACTCATGGCCATGAGCAGCACGGTGATGACGATAGTGAACGGGACGAGCCTTGCTGAGTCCACCGGTCCGGGTGCCGGTTTGCCCCCAAGTTTCGCCACGGTGTTGCGAATCCCCTGCCATAACGCGACGGCGATGTGGCCGCCATCGAGGGGCAACAGCGGGATGAGATTGAAGACAAAGAGTGCGATATTGAGGCTTGCGAGGATTCCCACGAGAGCCGCGAATCGATCGACGACCTGTAATTGATCGGCGGCAGCGATGTCGCCCGCGATCCGGCCGACGCCGACAACGCTGACCGGTCCGTTCGGGTCGCGGGTTTCGGCACCGAACGCCGCGTTCCACACCTGAATCATGCGATTCGGCAAATCGAGAATCAACGCACCGACCTGCACGATGTTGTTCCCCATCGCGTCGAGAGCGACGATCGGTGACTGTTGCTGCCGCTCGACCGCAGGGCCAATTCCAATGAATCCGACAGTCGCGGTTTCGGGATTACCGTCGGTGCCGAGCACCGGGTTTCCCGCCGAGTCGAGCGCATAGCGAATCGCGGCAATCGGCGTCACCGCCAAATACATGTGTTCGCCGTCGCGTTCGACAACAACACCAATTTCGCTCCCGGCGGATTCGCGAATGATCGCGGTGCCGGATTCCCAGGTTGAAATGGGCTCGCTATTGATCGACACGATTCGATCGCCAGGCTTCAGCCCTGCCTCGGCGGCGGGGGCTCGCGGGTCGCCCGACGCACAGGTCGTGCGGGTCGAGGTGACGGGCAGCACACATTCCGAGATCGACCCGATGGTGGTGGTCGCTCCGACGACGCCGATTCCGCTGAACAAGAACAGGAAGAGGACGGTCGCGATGACGAGGTTCATCAACGGACCGCCGAGCATGACAATGATGCGTTGCAAAACGGGCAAGCGATAGAAGGCGCGTGAGTCGTCGGTGATGGTTTCGGCCGATGCATCGCGGGCCTCTTGCACCAGTTTGCGGAACATCCGGAAGCCGGGCTTGTCCGCATTGGCTGTTGTCGGATACATCCCCGACAGTGACACATATCCACCGAGCGGGATGGCCTTGAACCCGAATTCCGTCTCGCCAAATTTGCGTGACCACAGTGTCGGTCCGAACCCAATCATGAACGAGCCGACAAAGACTCCAAATTTACGGGCGGGGTAAAAGTGTCCGAGTTCGTGAAGCCCGATAGAGATGGCGATTCCGACGGCCAACACCAGCACACCCAGAATCCACAGCACGATCTCCATGAAGTCAAGGTTACCCGCGACCGCGGACGGCCTCGGGCGGGTTTAGCGGTTGCTCAGGAAATTCTTAGCCGTCTCGCGCGCCCAAGCGTCCGCGGCGAGCAAGCTGTCAAGGTCGAGTTGCGCCGGAGCGGAATGTGCCTCGACAACACGTTCGATTGTCTCGACGATGTCGAGGAATCCGATATGACCAGCGTTGAACGCCTCCACCGCAACTTCGTTCGCAGCGTTATACACAGCGGGAAACGTCGAGCCAGCAACGCCGACCTGGCGTGCTAGTCGCACCGCGGGGAACACTGTCTCGTCCAGAGGTTCGAACGTCCACGCATGAGACCCGGACCAGTCGATCGCGGCGGTCGCCCCTGGAACGCGGTTTGGCCAGTCGAGTCCAAGCGCGATGGGAAGGTGCATGTCCGGCGGCGAGCACTGCGCCATCGTCGAGCCGTCGACGAACTCGACGAGCGAGTGGACCACAGATTGCGGGTGAACCGTGACCTCGATGCGGTCGAACGGGATGTCGAACAACAGGTGTGCCTCGATGACTTCGAGCCCCTTGTTGACGAGTGTCGCGGAATTCGTCGTGATGACCGATCCCATGTTCCAGGTCGGATGCTTGGCGGCTTGGGTTGGGGTGACGTCGGCTAGTTGTTCGCGCGTGAAACCACGGAAGGGTCCCCCGCTAGCGGTCACGACGAGTTTCGCGACCTCTGCGTGAGTCCCGGCCATGAGCGCCTGCGCAAGCGCCGAATGTTCGGAGTCAACCGGGACAAGCTGCGCCGGTTTGGCCGCACACTTGACCAGCGCACCACCAATGATGAGCGATTCCTTGTTGGCGAGCGCAAGAGTCGCTTCCGTCGCGAGTACCGCAAGCGTGGGCGCCAATCCGACCGCGCCGGTGATTCCGTTGAGGACGACATCCGCTCGGGTGGATTCAATCAGGGCGACCGCGTCGTCGGCGCCAAACGCAACGTTAGTTACGCCGAATTCGGCGGCCTGCGCCTCGGCTAATTCTCGGTTTCGGCCAGCGCCAAGCCCGACGAGCCGAAAACGGTCTGGGTTGTCTCGCACGATGTCGAGCGCCTGAGTCCCGATCGACCCAGTGCTCCCGAGAATGATGACGTCACGCACAGGGCAAGTCTGCCACGACGCTAATTGACTAAGGCCGTCGCCGAGACGGTCCGGTCAATCGTAAATTGGCCGAGAACGCGAGTTCCGACATAGATGACAGCGGTTTGGCCCGTTGCCACACCGTTCAACGGCTCGTTCGGAGTCACCACGATCTCGCCCCCACGACTGCGTGCAATCGCGGGAACCGGGTCTGCGTGTGCGCGAATTTGGACCTCGCAGGCGAACTCGTCGAAGCCGTCATCCGTGGCTTCCGTTATTCCAGAGATGACCGGGTCGTTCCCCGCCCAGGAAAACCGCTCGCCGGCGATCTCGGCGATATCGAGGTCTTCCTTCATTCCGACGACCACCTCGTTGGTGGCGGACTTGACCTCGAGGACAAACCGCGGGCGACCGTCGGCAGAGGGGACGCCGATACCAAGCCCCTTGCGCTGGCCGACTGTGTACGCTTGCGCACCGTCGTGATGCCCAAGCACTTTTCCGTCGGTGTCGACAATGTCACCCGATTCCATCGGGATGCGTTCGGCGAGCCAGTCGCGGGTGTCGCCCTCGGGGATGAAACAAATGTCATGGCTGTCGGGCTTGTTCGCAACGGACAGTCCTCGGCGTTCGGCCTCTTCGCGAACAAGCGTCTTGCTCGGGGTGTCTCCCAACGGGAACATCGAGTGGCGCAACTGGTCGGTCGTCAAAACACCGAGCACGTACGACTGGTCTTTCGCCCAGGCGCTCGCGCGGTGAAGTTCTGGAGTGCCATCCGCGGCGGTCGTCACGTTCGCATAATGTCCGGTCACAACCGCATCAAAACCGAGGTCGATCGCCTTGTCGAGGAGGGCTGCGAACTTGATGCGTTCGTTACAGCGCATGCACGGGTTTGGGGTTCGGCCGGCGGCATATTCCGCGATGAAATCGTCGACGACGGCCTCGGTGAATTGGGCCGAGAAGTCCCACACGTAAAACGGAATTCCGAGCATGCCGGCGGCTCGACGCGCGTCGAGGGAATCCTCGACCGTGCAACATCCGCGTGACCCCGAGCGAAACAACCCGGGCATTCGCGAGAGCGCGAGGTGCACGCCCGTCACGTCATGACCAGCCTCGACCGCACGCGCGGTCGCGACCGCAGAGTCGACGCCCCCGCTCATTGCCGCCAAAATCTTCATGAGATAAGTCTAAGTTCCGTGAGCACCCTCGCCCACTACGTTCCTGGAAACCTAATCAGCTCGGATCGTCGTTCGCGGAAACTAATCAACGGCTTCGGGCAGAGGTCGCGACGCGAACCCGCGCTGGTTTCCACAAACGAGGAAATACCTCACAACGGTTACCAGAAACGTTTGGTTCTGCAGACAAATCCCTGAAAAATCGCGCCAGCGTCCATTTTTCGCAATTTGCCTGCAGAAACAGGAGCATGAGGGCAAGTTGTCTGCAGAAACAGGTGCATTAGGGGCGAGCTAGTGGGTGGCGCGAGCGACGATGGTCGGCAGTACCTCAAGAAGCGCATCGATTTCGGCTTCGGAATTCTCGAGCCCGAGCGTGAATCGCAACGGACCCTCCGAGTCGGCGACACCCATGGAGCGCAACACGTGCGATGGTGATTGAACCCCCGCCTGGCACGCACTTCCCGCACTCGCCGCGTGACCGGCTTCGTCCAACAGGAATAACGCCGACACGGAATCGAGTCCCGGCACGGTGACGTGCGCGTTTCCCGGGGT
>WLEN01000049.1 GCA_009704225.1 Actinomycetota bacterium
GCGTGGCGTGCCGGGCTCGACGTTGCCAGAATTTCGGCGTTTGTCATTCCGATTTCGGGTATCGCGATGCAGGTGTCGTTCCTTGTCGTGCTCGGTGTGGGCGGATTCCGCGTTGCCAGCGGCGCAATTGACGTCGCTCAGCTCGTGTCGTTCATCCTTTTCCTGTTCATGATGATCATGCCGCTCGGCCAGGCAATCGGCGCTTTCACCTCAGTTGCCCAGGCTCTCGGAGCTCTCGGTCGCATTCAAGAAATCATCGACTTGCCGAGCGAATCCGCGAACGACGTCGTAACGGACACCCTTGACGGGGAACTTGGCACGGTTGCGATCGAGTTCGACAAGGTCAACTTTGCATACGACCCCGAGACACCAATTTTGACCAACATTTCGTTCACCGTAAAGACCGGGAATCGCATTGCCTTGGTCGGCCCCAGCGGCTCTGGAAAGTCCACGATTCTGTCACTCATTGAGAGGTTCTACGACCCACAATCGGGAACAATTCGACTGGGAGGACATGACATTCGCGCCCTCGACCGTGCCGAACTTCGCGCGGCGATTGGTTATGTCGAACAGGATGCGCCGGTTCTGGCTGGCTCGATTCGCGACAACCTCGTTCTTGGCGCGCCGAATGCGACCGACGCTGACTGTCTTGCCGTGCTCGACGAGGTTAACCTCTCAAACATCGTCGACCGAGACGAGCGCGGGATTCACTCCCCCGTCGGTGAGGGCGGAGTGCTGCTGTCGGGAGGCGAACGCCAACGACTCGCAATCGCCCGAGCACTACTGGCGGCCGCGCCAATCCTGCTGCTCGATGAATCGACATCGAGCCTGGACGGGCTGAACGAACAGTTGATGAAAGACGCAATCGATCGAGTGTCGGCCAAGCGCACGTTGATTGTCATCGCCCACCGACTCTCGACCGTAATCGATAGCGATCAGATCGTGGTTCTTCGCAAGGGCGAAGTCCTCGGAGTTGGAACACACAAGCAGCTGCTGAAAGTCGTTCCTCTTTACCGCGAGCTGGCCGAGACGCAGCTTCTCTCGCCTGTCGAGTCCTAAGAGAAATCGGCGTCTGGCGCAAGCGTCGGAATGAACGAACTCGGCGCGTTGAACCCATGCGCGAGCATCCCGTTCGATTCGCGCAAATAGCAGGTCCCGCAGAGTGATTCATAGGTGACGCTCTCACCGTCGATGGCAACCTGGGCTCCGTCAAAAATGAACTGGCCATTGACGAGTCGGGCGTTGAACATCGCCTTCCGTCCACAGCGACAAATCGTTTTCAATTCCTCTAGCGCGTGCGCGACTTCGAGAAGACGGCGCGAACCAGGAAATGCAATTGTCTGAAAATCGGTTCGAATTCCGTAAGCGAGAACTGGGACGTCTTCGAGAATCGCGATGCGCAAGAGGTCGTCGACCTGGTCGACGCTGAGGAACTGAGCTTCGTCGAGGAGTAGACACGCGACGTCCTGACCGGTCGTTGCTTTGGTTTGAGCCCGATATGCATCAAACATCGTGCGAACATCATCATTCGGTCCGATGACGAAATTGACAGCACGCTCAACACCAAGCCGCGACACGATCGACGCTTCGCCCTTCGTGTCAATGCGGGGTTTTGCAATGAGAACCTGCTGCCCGCGTTCCGCGTAATTATAGGCAGCTTGAAGCAGCGCCGTACTCTTGCCGCTGTTCATCGCGCCATATCGGAAATACAACTTCGCCATACGTCGAGCGTACCGAATCACACGCTCTCTAGGATTGACCGATGGGCCGATTTTGCAAAGCCGTCGCTCTCGCGTTGAGCGCGCTAGTTGTCGGCGGATGTGCGTCACCCATTTCACAGGAGTTGGTCGACCTGCGCAATCGTTTTGTCGCTGCTGGCGGATCGTGTTCCGATTGGACGTCACACGACAAAACGCTCGCCCGTGCGGCCCTGACGTGTGCCGAAGGTGCAACTCTCATCGTGTTCAATTCAACACAAGAACGCGCTGACTTCATCAAGTTCGAACTCGAGACAAACGAGCAGATACGTGCGCGAACGCATATCATCCTGTCAAAGGACAACTGGCTCGTCATCGACACCCTCGCGGTCATCGTTCGAGTGTTGCCCCCAATGGGTGGCATGATCAGCGGAAGAAACGGGGCAAACCCGTGAATCAGGTTTAGGCTCCGCGTTCCGCCATCTCGACGACGTTCTGCAGCAGCAGTGCTCGTGTCATGGGACCGACGCCGCCGGGGTTCGGCGACACCCAGGCTGCGACGCCTCGGACGTCATCGTCCACGTCCCCTGCAATGCGGGTCGTACCGTCAGGGTTCGCCACGCGCGAGACGCCCACGTCCAGAACAATGGCGCCTGGCTTGACGTTGGCCGCACTCACAATCGACGGCGAGCCCGCTGCCGCAACAATGACATCCGCCGCTCGCAGGTGGTCGGCGAGGTTCAGCGTCCCCGTGTGAGTGAGCGTCACGGTTGCGTTGATCTCTTTGCGAGTGAGAAGTGACCCGATGGGTCGACCGACGGTGATTCCGCGTCCGATGACAACGACGTTCAGCCCACTCCACGAGATTCCGTGGCGTTCGACGAGTTCGATGACGCCGCGCGGGGTACACGGCAGTGGTGACGTGATTGGACCCGACGCTCGATTGACAAGCCGACCGAGGTTCATTGGATGCAGTCCATCAGCGTCTTTATTCGGGTCGATGCGTTCAAGAATCGCATCGGTGTCGAGATGTTTCGGCAGCGGCAACTGGACGATATAGCCGGTGACCTCGTCGTTCGCATTCAATTCGTCGATTACAGCCTCGAGCTGGGATTGTGTAGCGCTTTCGGGAAGGTCGCGGCGGATTGACGCGATTCCGACCTCAGCGCAGTCCTTGTGCTTGCCGCCCACGTACCACTCGGAACCTGGGTCGTGCCCAACCAATACTGTAGCGAGACCGGGAGTGATTCCTTTGGTTCGAAGAGCGTCAACCCGAACCGCGAGGTCACTCTTGATTGCCCCGGCGGTCGCCGTGCCATCCAGCAACCGGGCCGTCATCAGCGTTACTGCTCGAGACCGGGGTAGAGCGGGAAGGCGTCAGTGAGAACCTTGACGCGTCGTTTGAGCTCGACGGCATCCGGATTCGGCATCAGCGCATGGGCAATGACATCCGACACTTCGGTGAATTCGGCGTCTCCGAAACCACGGGTTGCGAGTGCTGCGGTTCCGATGCGAACACCCGACGTGACCATCGGAGGACGAGGGTCGAACGGGACCGAGTTCCGGTTGACGGTGATTCCGGCGTCATGAAGCAGGTCTTGCGCTTCCATTCCGTTAACTGTCGAATTGCGGAGGTCGACGAGGACCAGGTGAACATCCGTTCCACCGGTGAGCACGCCAACACCGGCCGTTGTCGCATCGGCCGCCGTGAGACGCTCGGCGAGAATCTGCGCGCCACGAATGGTGCGTTCCTGACGTTCCTTGAACTCGGGGCTTGCGGCGAGTTTGAACGCCGTAGCTTTTCCGGCAATGACGTGCATGAGAGGACCACCCTGTTGACCGGGGAAGACCGCTGAGTTCAATTTCTTACCCAGTTCCTCGTCACGCGACAGGATTAGTCCCGACCTCGGCCCACCGAGAGTTTTGTGCACCGTGGTCGACACCACATCGGCGTATGGGATGGGGCTCGGGTGAACCCCGGCGGCGACGAGTCCGGCGAAGTGCGCCATGTCTACCCAGAGCTTCGCGCCGACCTCATCGGCGATCTCGCGGAACGCAGCGAAGTCGAGATGGCGCGAGTAGGCACTCCAGCCGGCGATGAGAACCTGCGGCTTATGCTCCAGCGCAAGATCGCGCACCACGTTCATGTCGACGAGGAATGTTTCGGGGTCGAGCCCGTAGGCGACCGCGTTGTACAAACGACCCGAGAAGTTCAGCTTCATGCCGTGTGTGAGGTGACCACCGTGTGCGAGTTCAAGACCGAGAATCGTGTCACCTTTGGTCGCGATGGCATGGAGAACGGCGGCATTTGCGGTCGCACCGGAATGCGGCTGCACGTTGGCGTAGGCAGCACCAAACAACGACTTCGCACGCTCAATCGCCAGTGACTCGGCGATGTCGACAAATTCACAGCCCCCGTAATAACGCTTGCCAGGGTAACCCTCGGCGTACTTGTTGGTCAGGACCGAACCCTGGGTCTGCAGAATCGAGCGGGGGACAAAGTTCTCGGACGCAATCATCTCGAGATAGTCCTGCTGGCGACCGAGTTCAAGGTTCAAAACCTCGGCAATCTCGGGGTCAACCTCGGACAGGGGGGCGTTGAATGTGTGAATGTCGTTCACGGGGCTCCTCGCGAAGTGGTCGGTTCTGCCACCATTCTAGTTTGCCCAGAGCGCTCGTTCTTTGCGCCTCGCGATGAGTGCAACCGTCGCGCCACCGACGAGAACACTGGCACCAATGTAGGGCAAAGCGGTGATTCCGAACGGCACCAGCAGCACTCCGCCAATGAATGATCCGCTGCCGATTCCGAGGTTCCACGCCGTGGTGCGCATTGCTCCGGCAAAGTCGCGAAGGCGCGGACTAGAGAGTTCCATGATGTATTGCCCAAATAGCGGCTCGGTTACGGCGAAACCGAGACTCCACAGCGCACAGGCCACGATTGCGGCAACAGGCGAGTCGGCGACGAGGTTGAGAAGTATCATCATCGACGCCATGTACAGAATCGAAATCGAGATGTTCCGAGAAAGGTTTTCGGGTTTGCGACCGAGGCGTTCGGCGACGACGATTCCGATTGTGCCACCGACGCCATAGGCCGCGAGAGGCACGGCAACGGTCAACGGCGTGAAGTGCGCAACCTCAATGAGGAACGGGGCGATGTACGGGTAGAACATGTTCCCCCCACCAACGACAAGAAAGACTCCTGAAACACCGAGCAACACCATTCGGAACGATCGGTCGCGAACGATCGAGTGCACTTCGCCGGGAGTCTCGGTGTGGGGATTGGGGACGGGAACCAAAAGGAAGTACAGACCGACGCTTGCGCCGATTGTCAGTGCGGTCATGATGAGGAATCCAGAACGCCAGTCCGAGATTGCCGCAAGTGCCGAGCCGAGGGGCAAACCAGCGATAAAGGCGAGATTCGCCCCAGCCGAGATGAACAGGAAACCTCGAGAACGCCACTGACCGGGCAACATCGTGGTCACGTAACCGGTCGCAATCATCCAGAACATTCCGTTGCCAAGACCTCCGATAATTCGGGAAGCGAACAACACGTCATAGTTCGGAGCCAGCGAGGCCATAACATTCGACACAGTGAACAACCCCACCGACACAATCAGCAAGGATTTGCGGCTGAAGCGACGAGTGGTCAACGACATGGGGATTGCCGTGAGAACCACGGTCGCCGCCCACACCGACACGAGAAATCCGATCTGCGACGTGCTGACGTTCAGATCCGCCGACATCGACGGCAACATGCCCGTTGGCAAAAACTCGGAGGTCACCGTAGCAAAAACAGTGAAACCGATAGCCGTCATCGCCGCCCACGGGAAGCGGTCGGTTGATGCGGAAGTTGTGCTCATACTCTTGACAGCCTAGGACTTATCGGCCGGCCGCAATCCCGGTCAATTGCGCCCGCCCTGCGTGAACGGCGCGCAAAGCTCCCAAGATTGAAATCAGATCGACGACCTCCTGAAGTGCGGCACCAATGATTGCCGGTAATTGGCCAAATGCAGCCCACACCATAAGCGCGAGTGAGAAC
>WLEN01000005.1 GCA_009704225.1 Actinomycetota bacterium
CGATTCACTTCGAGCCGGCGTGGTGTGGGCGAACACGTTTAACCAGTTTGACCCGACGAGCCCGTTCGGCGGCTATAAGGAATCGGGATACGGACGCGAAGGTGGCCGGCACGGTCTCGCGGCGTACCTCGCTAATGGAGGTGCACGATGAGCCGTCTCGCCATTCCCAAGACCTACAAACTTTTTATTGGCGGAAAATTTCCGCGCAGTGAATCGGGTCGAACTACCGAAGTATCGAGCCCGGCGGGCGAATTCATTGCCAACGTGGCCAAGGCCAGCCGCAAGGACGCCCGCGATGCGGTCGTCGCCGCGCGCTCTGCGTGGGCAGGGTGGTCGGGAGCCAGCGCCTACAACCGCGGCCAGGTTCTCTACCGCGTTGCCGAGATGCTCGAAGGGCGACTCGACCAGTTCGTTGCCGAGATCGTCGAGTCGACCGGCGTCAAGGCTGCCGATGCGCGATCCGAAGTGACCGCAGCGATAGATTGCCTCGTCTGGCACGCGGGCTGGACCGACAAGTTTGCCCAGGTTCACGGCGGGGCAAACCCCGTCGCCGGACCGTTCTTCAATCTCTCTGTTCCCGAATCCACCGGTGTTGTCGCGCTCGTTGCGCCATCCGTCGCGGGGTCGTCGCTGCTCGGTCTCGTGTCGTCGATTGCTCCGGCGCTGACGACTGGAAATGCCGTCGTCATCCTGGCGAGCGAACTAGCACCGTGTGCGGCGATGACATTCGCCGAGGTTCTCGCTACAAGTGACGTCCCTGGCGGTGTCGTCAACATCCTCACCGGGTCAGTCGCAGAGGTCGCTCCGTGGTTGGCATCGCACGCCGACGTCAACGCGATTGATTTGACAGGGGCGGCCCGCGAGATTGCAGTCGAATGCGAACGCGCGGCGGCGGAAACGCTCATGCGGGTGGTGCGCCCGGGAACGTTCGGGCCGACGGAGGCAGCATTCAATCGAATCGCCGCGTTTGTCGAAACCAAGACCGTCTGGCACACGAAGTCACTTGCCTAGGGGAATCCGCCTGAACCCCACTGGTACCCTCCAAAGGTGATAAGCGGAATCCTTCTCGTCGACAAACCCACGGGCCCGTCGAGTCACGGAGTAGTGTCTGCGGCGCGTAAAGCGCTCGGTACGCGCAAGATAGGTCACGCGGGGACTCTCGACCCGATGGCCATGGGACTCTTGGTTTTGGGTGTCGGAACATCGACGAGACTTCTGACCTACCTGGTCGGCGCGGACAAAACCTACACGGCGACAATTCGATTGGGGTCGGCGACCGTCACCGACGACGCCGAGGGTGACGTCATCTTTACCGCTGACAACGCCGTTCTGGACGCCATCACCGACGCCGACCTTCAGCGTGAGATCGCCGCGCTGACCGGTGTCATCGAGCAACGGCCTTCGGCAGTGTCGGCAATCAAAGTGGACGGTCAGCGGGCATACAACCTGGTGCGGGCAGGGGATGACGTTGTTCTCGATGCGCGCACCGTCACCGTATCACGATTCGAGTCGCACAACATCCGTCGAACGACCCATGCCATCGACGTCGACGTGACGGTTGATTGTTCATCGGGTACCTACATTCGCGCGTTGGCCCGAGACATCGGCGCTGCGCTTGACTGTGGGGGACACCTCACTGCGCTCCGTCGCACTCGGGTCGGGGCACTGTCGGTCGAGGACGCCTGTTCGGTCGACGAGATTTCGGCCGAGCAACTCATTCCCGCCACCCGGATCGCGAGCAATCTCTTTCCCGTATTGGCGGTGACGGATTCCGAGGCGGTCGACATTGGTCACGGCAAAAGGGTCGCGACGACAACACCCGATGCGCCGCTAGTAGGGGTGGTTCACGGTGACCGACTGATTGCAATCGCAACCGTGTCAAAGGGCGTCGCTCGAGTCGTGACAGGATTTCCGCATGATTGAGTGGCTCACGGTCGCAAGTGTCACCGTTGTGGTCGCCGCTGGGTTGATCTCGGTCGTCTCGGGAATTCGAGGAAACCCTCCGCGTGATCTGACGGTCCTCGGCACCCTGTCGGTGGCTGGTGTGCTCGTCGTACTTCTTGGCGTGGCAATCGTGCAACCTCTCGTCGGGAACCCGCCCGGCGGCAACGCTCTCGAGTTTTGGTTGTACCTCGTGACCGCGATCGCGATGACCATCGCTGTCACGGTGTGGGCGCTGGTTGATCGCACGCGGTTCGGGACAATCGCCATGGGTGTCGTGTCTCTCGCCATTGCGGTCATGATTGTGCGCATGTCAATAATTTGGAACGGGGCGTAGTGGCGTCTCTTCCGCGAGGTGAGGTTGCACCACGCGACGGCTCAATCCCGTCGGTCGGCCTAGCAGAGACGCCGTTTGGCATATATCTGCACATTCCGTTTTGCACTGTTCGTTGCGGGTATTGCGACTTCAACACCTACACGGCGACGGAACTGCGGGGCGTGACACGTCAGTCGTTCGTGGACGATTTGCTCGCCGAAATCGGCTTTGCCGAACGCGTGCTGGCCGCCAACGGTTCACCGCTTCGACCAGCCGCGACCGTGTTTATCGGGGGAGGCACCCCGACGCTGTTGCCCGAGGGCGACATCTCCCGCGTGCTCGATGCGGTGCGTGCATCGTTCGGCATTGCTGACGGCGCAGAGGTCACCATCGAAGCGAACCCCGACACGGTGACCCGTGAGTCTCTTCGCGCATTTGCGGAGGCGGGCGTCACCCGCGTCTCGGTCGGGATGCAATCGGCGGTTCCCCGCGTTCTTTCGATTCTCGACCGCACCCACGAGCCCGCAGCGGTCGGCACCGCCATTGCGTGGGCGAAACAAGCGGGGTTGCAGACCTCGGTGGATCTCATCTATGGAACGCCGGGCGAAACTCTGGACGAGTGGCGAACCAGTCTGTCCGCCGCCATCGCGCTCGAGACCGACCATATCTCGGCCTATTCGCTGATCGTCGAAGAGGGCACGGCTCTTGAACGGCGTATTCGCCGAGGCGACCTCGACCCTATCGACGACGATACCCACGCCGACATGTACGAGATGGCGGACGCGTTGCTCGCTGAGGCCGGATTCGACTGGTACGAAGTGAGCAACTGGTCTCGCGGTGCAGATGCTCGGTCCCGACACAACCTCTCGTATTGGCAGGGAACCGATTGGTGGGGGTTCGGACCGGGAGCGCACAGCCACTTCAACGGCGTCCGCTGGTGGAACGTCAAGCATCCAGCGGCATATGCAGAGCGGATCTCGGCCGGCGAATCGCCAGCCCTGGAACGCGAAGTACTCGACGCCGATCAGCGCGCCGACGAAGTTGTGCTTCTCGGGCTTCGCGTTCGTGACGGAATCGCACTCGACGGGCTCAGGCCAACCGGCCGAACGGCGGTTGCCGGGCTCATCGCCGACGGACTCGTCGAGGGGACTCAGGCCATCGCGGGGCGACTCGTGCTCACGACACGCGGACGTTTGCTCGCCGACTTTGTCGTGCGCACAATTCTTGCCGACTGAGCGACGCCGAGGTAACTGCTCGCAATTGCGCCCGTTGCGTTGACCGCGCGTACTATTGAGGGATTAGCAATCTATACCCGAGAGTGCCAATGAGAGGGGTCTTCGTGGTTTCGCAACGCGCACTCGACGTCCTCCGCGTCATTGTCGAAGACTACGTCGATTCACGTGAACCCGTTGGGTCGCGTGCAATTGTCGAACGTCATGATTTTGGGGTCTCGGCGGCGACGATTCGCAATGACATGGCGATCCTTGAGGAAGCGAATCTCATTCATGCACCGCACACCTCAGCCGGTCGTGTCCCGACAGACCTCGGATATCGTCGATTCGTCGATTCCCTCAGTGACATTCGACCGTTGACTGTTCAGCAGGTCGGAGCTATCCAACGATTCCTCGATGAGTCGCTTGACCTCGACGATTTCTTCGGACGCACCGTCAAGCTTTTGTCTGATCTCACGAATCAGGTCGCGATGGTGCAATTCCCAACACTCGGCAACGAACGTGTCGCGCACGTCGAGATTGTCCCCGTTTCCCCCAGCAAGGCGTACCTCATCTTGATTACGGCAGCGGGAAGCATTGATCGTCGAATGGTCGATTTTGACGCCGAACTCGACGACACGACCCTTGCCGACGTTCGTGCACGCGTCTCGACGACATTGTCGAGCGTTTCGCTCAGTGAAGTGGACGGCGCGATGTCAACGCTCGCCGAATCGGTTCCACCCACGCTGCGCCCGATCATCGACGACGTCCGAACTGCGCTTCAATCTCAGGTCGATTCGCATCGTAAGGATCGGCTCATCGTCGCCGGCACCCCGAAACTTGTCCGAGCTGACATTGACTTTGCGGGTTCTGTCGCGCCGGTGCTCGACGCAATCGAAGAGCAAGTGACCCTGTTGCGTCTGTTTGGGGAAATGCGCGCACAGGGAGACGACTCCGGGGTCCGAATTGGACGCGAGATGTCGGACGACCTGTCCGATACCGCCATTATTTCGCACGCGTACTCGGCTATGGGAGGCGACTCGTCACGAGTGGCGATTCTGGGACCGACGCGCATGAACTATCCCCTCAATATGGCGGCTGTCGAGGCCGTCGCGCACTATTTGACACAGGTTTTGGGAGACGACGCATAGATGGATCATTACGAGATTTTGGGAGTAGCCCGTGACGCCAGCCAGGACGCCATTAAGAAGGCCTATCGAAAGCTCGCGCGCGAACTCCATCCCGATGTGAATTCAGAGGAGGGCGCGGAGGAACGATTCAAAGCGGTGACCCATGCCTACGATGTGTTGGGTGATGCCGAACAGCGTCGCAATTACGACATGGGTGGTCAGAGCAACTTTGGCGGGATGCCCGGTTTCGGGAACATGGGGGACGTCTTCGACGCTTTCTTTGGCGGAGGCCAATCCCGTGGCCCGCAGTCGCGCGCGCAACGTGGAAATGACGCACTATTGCGCGTTGACATCGAACTCGTCGATGTGATTTTCGGGGGCGATCGAGAAATCGAGGTCGACACGGCTGTCCTGTGTGAAACCTGTCAGGGAACGTGTTGCGCGCCGGGGACGAATCCGTCTCGATGTGACGTCTGTGGCGGAAGTGGCTCTGTCCAGCGTCAGGTTCGTAGCCTTCTGGGGAACATCGTCACGGCGACCCCGTGTGGGTCGTGCCGCGGATATGGAACGGTCATCGCGGCCGCGTGTCCCACGTGTGCGGGTCACGGACGCGTTCGGGCGCGGACGACTCTCGACGTTCACATCCCGGCGGGAATCGAAACTGGTCAGCGCGTTCACCTGCGCGGTGTCGGTGAGGTCGGTGAAGCGGGCGGACCGGCGGGCGACGTCTACGTCGAATTCCATGTGACCCCCTCTGAGGTTTGGGCACGGCAGGGCGACGACCTTCTCGCGACGATTCAGATCGACATGGTCGACGCAATTCGCGGAACGACTGTCACGCTCGACGCTCTCGACGGGGAAGTCTCGGTCGACATCAAAGCCGGCGCTCAATCCGGCGATGTCGTCGTGGTCAAGAGCCGCGGTGTTGGGCACCTGCGCGGAAGCGGTCGAGGTGACGCCAAGTTCGGTGTCCAGGTCATGACGCCGGGCAAACTCAACGCCAAGGAGTCCAAACTCATCGACGAATTCGCGGCGCTACGACCCGCGGCTGTGCCTCATTTGGCCGAACACCGCCAAGGACTTTTCGCCAAACTCCGCGATCGTTTCTTCACGGTCTAATGGCGAACCTTTACTTCACTGACACGTCCCTCGATGCGTCGACCGTCCGGGTCGAATTGACGGGGGACGAGGCGCGCCACGCGGTTCAGGTCGCGCGCGTTCGTGTCGGTGAACGGTTTCTCGTGTCCGACGGTCGTGGTTGGCGAGCCGAAGCGGTGGTTACATCGGCTGACAAGTCCGTTGTGGCGTGCAACGTCGAACACGTTCGGTTCGACCCCGCCCCGATGACACGTTTCGTTCTTGCGCAGGCCCTCGCCAAGGGCGACCGCGATGAACTGGCGATTCAGATGGCGACCGAACTCGGTGTCGACACGGTGATTCCGTGGCAGTCGGAACGGAGTGTCTCACGCTGGGCGGGCGACAAGGTTGCAAAGGGAATTGCGCGGTGGACGGCAATCGTCCGCGAGGCGTCTAAACAGTCCATGCGCAGTCGAATCCCGGCGGTTACGAATCCGGTGTCGACCGTCACACTGTGTGGCAGTGTGCCCGAAGCGAATTGGATCGTTCTCGATCCGCGCTCGACGACCGGTCTGACCGAATGGTTCGCGTCGGCCAGCAACCCGACCACCGTTGGCGTGATTGTCGGGCCCGAGGGTGGGATCACCGATGACGAGATCGCACGAATAGTAACCGATGGCGCAACAGCCATTCGACTCGACGGACCAATCCTGCGCACATCGACGGCAGGCCCTGCCGCGATTGCCGCCATTCTCGCCCTAATCGGTACCTGGTAGCGCGGATAGAATGGACTCAATGAGTATTTTTTCCGCCATTATCGCCCGCGAGATTCCGGCCGACATCGTTTTCGAGTCGGACTCGATCATCGCGTTCCGTGACATCGCGCCACGTGCTCCGATTCACCTCCTGGTCGTTCCGAAGACCGAGGCCTACGCGAATGTTGTTGAACTCGCCTCGGGCGATCCAGCGCTCCTCGCAGAAATGGTGGCCGTTGCCCAGGATTTAGCTCGTGAACACGCGGACGGCGAATTCCGACTCATCTTCAACTCGGGCGCAAACGCAGGGCAAAACGTCTTTCATGTGCACGCTCACGTTCTTGCTGGCGGACTGACCGAAGGTTCCCTTGGCGGAGAGTAGCGTCACGCGCGTCGACATCGAGGTCGACGGCATCGCGATGGTTCGACTCCTCGGACCGCAGGACCGCTTTTTGTCGTCGCTCGAACTTCGCTACCCCTCGGTCACAATCCATTCGCGGGGGAACGTCATCTCGATCGACGGTGAGCCCGACGAGGTCACGCACGTCGAGGGTCACATCCGTGAACTCATCGACATGATCGCGAACGGTGTGGATCTCGCCGACAGCGACGTCATCGAAGGCGCGACCATCACACGAAATGGGGGGAAGGTCGCCGACGTTCTTGGCGAAGCGATTCTTTCCGCTCGCGGCAAGACCATCCGCCCCAAGACCGCCGGCCAAAAGAACTACATCGATGCGATTGAGCACACCACCATCACGTTCGGAATTGGGCCGGCCGGAACGGGCAAAACTTATCTGGCGATGGCGAAGGCGGTGCAGGCGCTTCAACGTAAAGAAGTGACGCGCATCATTCTCACTCGTCCGGCGGTCGAAGCGGGGGAGCGGCTCGGTTTCTTGCCCGGCACGCTGACCGAGAAAATCGATCCGTACCTTCGTCCTCTGTATGACGCACTCAACGACATGATGGACCCCGAATTGGTGCCCAAACTTCTCGCGACGGGTGTCGTCGAGGTTGCGCCGCTGGCCTACATGCGAGGCCGCACGCTTAATGATTCCTACATAATTCTTGACGAGGCCCAAAACACGACGCCGCAACAGATGAAGATGTTTCTGACGCGCCTCGGGTTCGGCTCGAAGATGATCATCACGGGGGACACCACCCAGGTCGACCTCCCCTCAGAGATCTCGGGTCTGAAACTCGCGACGGAAATCCTCGATGGAATGGATGACGTGTACGTCGCGGTCCTCACGAGTGCCGATGTCGTTCGCCACACACTCGTGGGCAAGATCGTCGATGCCTATACGCGTCACGAACAGGAACAACACGCTAAAACCGTTGCGCGAAAGCGAGGCTCGAAATGAGCGTCGAGATCGCCAACGAGACGGCCGAAGTGATCGATCTCGAGACGATGCGTCGCCTCGCCGCCCACGTCATGACCGAGATGAAGGTTCACCCCGAGGCCGAACTGGCCGTCGTGTTCGTTGACGAAGATGCGATGACGAAATTGCACGTCGAATGGATGGATGAGCCCGGACCCACCGACGTTCTGTCGTTCCCCATGGACGAACTTCGCCCCGGCGATGACGATAAGCCATCCGACCCCGGATTGTTGGGCGACGTCGTGATTTGCCCGACGATTGCCGCACAGCAGGCCATCGCGGCTAAACACTCAACAGATGAGGAGATTCGGTGGCTGTTGTCGCACGGAATCCTTCACCTCTTGGGTTTTGACCATGCAACGCCCGCCGAGGAACGAATCATGTTCGCTCTTCAACGCCAACTCGTCGACTCGTTTGCGGATTCCGAGCGCTCGTGACCGGATGGTTCGCGGTAATCGCCGTGGTGCTGATTTCATTCGGTGGGCTCTGTGCGGCGATTGACGCCGCCTACCAGTCGTTGTCCCGGAACGATGTCGCCAATTTGGGAGAGGGTCCGTCCGCGCGCGTGTTTGACGCCATTGCCGCGGACGTTCCGGCCCACCTTAATGCCGTGAATTTTGTTCGCGTGTTGTGCGAGACATTTGCCGCGATTCTTGTGGCGTTATCATTCGTGAGCCTCGGATACGACCTCACACAATCTCTTATCGCCTCTGCAATCGCAATGACCGCAATCACCTTCGTTCTCGTCGGATCGAGTCCTCGCAGTGTCGGCCGGGCACATCCGATGAGAATCGTTCGCGTGACGGGCGGACTTGTTCGCGCCATCCGCCTACTACTTGGCCCGCTGACGATTGCGCTGGTCGGTATCGGTAACGCGGTGACGCCGGGTCGTGCGCGCACGACGATCAACACCGAGCGACAGTTGCTCAGCATGGTCGATGAAGCCACCGAGTCGGACGCGATCGAAGAAGAGGACCGCGACCTCATTCGGTCGATTTTCGATTTCGGTGACACGATTCTGCGTGAAGTCATGATTGCTCGAACCGAGATGGCGGCACTCGACTCGACCATCACGGTGGACGAGGCTTTGGGTATGTTCCTGGCGGAAGGCTATTCGCGCATGCCCGTCGTCGGCGTCGACAACGACGATGTGCTGGGCATTGCCCATATCAAAGACACCGCGCGGTTTGTCCGTGCGAATCCCACCAAGGCGAAGAAGGCGCTCATTACCGAGCTGGTCCGGCCCGCGCTGTTCCTGCCCGAAGTGAAAATGGCGGACGAAGCCCTACGCGTTCTTCAGGCCGAAGCAAACCACATGGCGCTCGTCGTCGACGAATACGGCGGAATCGCTGGACTGGTGACCATGGAAGACCTCATCGAAGAGGTTCTCGGCGAAATTTCGGATGAATACGACGATGACGAAGTTGAGATTGTCGACCTCGGTGACGGGTCGTCGCGAGTTAGTGCGTCGACCAACATCGATGATCTCGCCGAGCATCTTGACATTCCCATCGACGAGGATGACGTTGACACCGTCGGGGGCCTTTTCGTCAAAAATTTTGGGCGATTCCCCGAGACGGGTGACATCGTCGAGGTGGACGGGCTGAAACTCATCGCCGACCGGGTTGAACGTCGTCGCAAGCGACTCATCACGGTCCTCGTGCGAATCGTGGACGTCCCGTGACCTCACGCAGTGGATTTATCTCGTTCGTTGGCAGACCTAACGTGGGCAAGTCGACGCTCATGAACGCCCTCATCGGCGAAAAGATCGCGATCACGTCGTCGAAACCGCAGACCACCCGCAAGACGATCCGAGGAATTGTGACGCGCGGCGATGGGCAGCTCATCATCGTCGACACACCGGGGCTTCACCGACCGCGAACGCTTCTGGGTGAACGACTCAACGCACTCGTCGAAACCACCCTCGGGGACGTCGACGTCATCGGCATGTGCCTTCCGGCCGACGAATCCATCGGAAAGGGCGACCTGTTCATTCTCGAACAACTCGCGCGATACCCCCGCGCCAAGGTCGTCGCGATTGTCACCAAGACCGACCGAGTCTCGTCGACCGCTGTTCTCAACAAATTGGCCGAGGTGGGCGAGTTGCGCAATTGGACTCTTGTCGTTCCGCTCAGTGCGGTGACCGCCGACGGGCTTGACGAATTCTTCGACGCCATCATCCCGATCATGCCCGAGTCGCTTCACCTGTATCCGGACGATTCGGTGTCCGACGAGTCGGTCGAGAACCGAATCCCCGAAATCGTGCGCGAGGCGGTGCTCGAGGAACTCAGCGACGAACTACCGCACTCATTGGCTGTGACTCTCATGGACATTGTGCGCGAAAACGCTCGCACGAAAGTGTTTGTCACGCTGATCGTCGAACGCGACAGTCAAAAGGGAATCATCATTGGGCATCGAGGCTCGATGCTTCGGTTGATTGGCGAACGTTCGCGTCCCCAGATCGAGGCCCTGCTGGGAACCAAGATTTACCTCGACCTGCACGTGACTATTGCCAAAGACTGGCAACGCGACCCGAAAGCGCTCGGCAAGCTCGGTTTCTGATTTTGTTGGCGCACCAGACAGCGTGTTACCCTGAACCCATGCTGAACGGTCTCCTTCTTAGCGGCCGCGACGGGTCCTAGTTACCAGGCCACCACTCGTCGCGGAGTCTCCCATTGGCCGAAACCCGCAACTTGAGGAGAAACCGTGAAGAACAACCAGCAACCGACGTCGATGCCCGTGCATCGTTACCGCCCGTATCACGAGGTTTTCGCGGTGGACCTGCCCGACCGCACGTGGCCGACCAAACGGATTACGACCGCACCCCGCTGGTGCGCCGTTGACTTGCGTGACGGGAATCAAGCCCTGATTGACCCGATGAGCCCCGAACGTAAGCGCGTGATGTTCGACCGTCTCGTCTCGATGGGCTATAAGGAAATCGAGGTCGGTTTTCCGTCGGCGTCACAGACCGACTTCGATTTCGTTCGCACGATAATCGAGGAAGGGCTCATTCCCGACGACGTGACCATTCAGGTGTTGACTCAAGCGCGCGAACACCTCATACGTCGCACCTACGAGTCGATCCGCGGGGCCAAGAACGCGATCGTTCACCTTTACAACTCGACGAGTGTTCTGCAGCGTGACGTCGTGTTCAAGACCGATAAGCAGGGGATCATCGACATCGCGCTCGAGGGTGCTCGCATCTGTCGTTCGCTCGAATCCGAAGTGCCCGGAACGAATTTCTTCTACGAATACTCGCCCGAGTCGTACACCGGCACCGAACTCGAATTCGCCGTTGACGTCTGCAACCAGGTGCTCGAGGTGTTCGAGCCGACACCCGACCGAAAGGTCATCATCAATTTGCCGGCGACCGTCGAAATGGCGTCGCCGAACATCTATGCGGACTCGATCGAGTGGATGAGCCGACGCCTCAATCATCGCGAGAACGTCATCCTTTCATTGCACCCGCACAACGACCGTGGAACCGCGATTGCCGCTGCCGAGTTGGGCTACATGGCCGGAGCCGACCGCATCGAAGGGTGTTTGTTCGGTAACGGCGAGCGCACCGGAAACGTCGACCTTGTCGCGTTGGGACTGAACCTGTTCACGCAGGGCATCGACCCGCAGATTGACTTCTCGAACCTCGACGAAATTCGTCGCACCGCCGAGTATTGCAACCAATTGAAGGTCCATGAGCGCAGCCCGTGGGCTGGCGATTTGGTGTACACGGCATTCTCTGGCTCACACCAAGATGCGATCAAAAAGGGCTTCGAAGCGATGGAAGCTCAGGCAACCGCCGAGGGCAAGACGGTCAATGACATCGAATGGGCCGTTCCTTATCTGCCGATCGACCCCAAGGACGTCGGCCGCTCGTACGAGGCGGTCATTCGCGTCAATTCGCAGTCGGGCAAGGGTGGCGTCGCCTACCTGTTGAAGGCCGACCACAACCTCGATCTGCCGCGCAAACTGCAAATCGAATTCTCAGGCGTGGTTCAGGGTAAGACAGATACCGAGGGCGGCGAGGTCTCGAGCGATGAGATCTGGGCCATTTTCATGGACGAATACCTCCCGTCAGCCGCCGAAGACGACAGGTGGGGGCGCTACGAACTCATGGGCACCCGAACCGCATCCGACATGTCCGGCGAGGTCACTCTCGACGTGAATCTTCGCGTTGGTGAATCGACGGAATCCCTGCAGGCACTCGGGAATGGTCCTGTTGCGGCGTTCCTTTCGGTCATGGCCGGCCAAGGTCACGAGATTCGACTGTTTGATTACGTCGAACACGCTCTCAGTGCGTCTGGTGACGCGCTCGCGGCGGCCTACGTCGAACTCGAGGTAGATGGACAGACCCTCTGGGGAGTCGGCATTGACGGAGACATTTCGACAGCGTCTTTGAAGGCGATTGTGTCGTCGGTGAATCGGTCGGTTCGGGCTCGCGCGACGGTCTAACGACCCCGTTAGCAGAACAACCCCTTGCGCATACTCTGGCGACAAACCAAAGCCTTTGACTCCCAGTGGGCGAATGAAATATCGTAAATGCTTTTGCGAAGCCACGAAGCCGAGCTATGCCAAAACGCCCAAATCACGAACCCGTAAGGAGTACTGCTCTATGAGAAGCCTGAATGCCAGGTTTCCCAACTGATACCTTGGTTTTCATCCGTGGTTTGAGCGACTTCACGTAGTTGCATACCGCCTTAGCCCGCTCATTGGCAAGCCATTTGATTGTGCGATCGCCTTGAGTCGTAGCAGCGCACGTTACACGAGTAAAAGCGTTCGCATTCACCATGCGGGCAATCGAACTTTTTGCGGCTGGAGACAGTTTGGGTGAAATCGGCGAGAAATAGACTATGAGCGGATTTTGTGGCGTACCTGGTAAAACCGCTGGGCATTGTGTGTCTGGGTTTGTGCCAGGAATTGTCAACTCCGACTCACTGCTTACGCTCGCACCACCACCGTCTGGGACGGTAACACTTGACGCCGCGAATACCCCATTAGGAACATTTTGCGATGTCGGGTCGTCGTCGATACCTTCACAATACGACCGGGCGGTCAGGTTTACGCACACTTCAGGTTCTGTGGCCGTGAAAGTTACTTGAGTAGTAGATGGTTCAAGGTCAGTTCCCGTGACGCCGTTCTCGCCTACAAGGTTGAACACCGGATCGAGGCCCGAGATGTTGGTATCCAACGTCGAGATATCGATGACTCCTGATTCGGGGATAACGAGGTTAGTCCATCCGGGGATGTCCGTTCCTTCGCTGTCGCGAATGTTAACTTTGACATTTGCCCTGTCTATGCCGTCCGGAAGCGTGATTGTTACTTCATTCCACGTGAGGACGCTTGCCTCTGGGTCACAGGACATTCGTTTCACATTCGCACTGACGGGGATAATTACCCCCTGACCGAGCGTGCAGCCAACGGCGCCTGTCGTCGGGTCCACTGGAACGATTGTTCCCGAGTCCTGGTTGACCCATACACATCTGGGGTTGCTCGGATCAATGTTGGCAGTGTAGGTCAACGCGCTGAATTCTGGCTGCGAGCCATCGAATCCATCGCAGGCGAGTTGAGTGGAAAAGTCATAGCACGAAAGATCCACAGTCCCATCGATGTAATAAAGACGGTGGTTGGCAGTGGCAAAGTCGACGAGGTTCAAATATGCATAGGATGCGGGTGTTGTTGAGTCCCAAAAAGTGTCCAAAGACGGAAGGATTGTCACCTCCGTGCCGGAAGTGTTGAGGCACTTTCTTGAGGTGATGTCACACGCACCAAAAAAGGATCCGTCGGCGTTCTCGACGGGTATTGGACTGTGACGGTTTCCGCCGGAGATTGAAATTGGGGTACTTCCGCTGCAATAAGCGTGTGTTGCAGGGTCATAACATCCCATAAGATTGTTGACGGTAAAAAAGACCTTGTTTTGGGTGGCAGTAACTCGGGCCTCCGCTTGCCCATTGCCGCCCGGAGTACCGACTAACTTGTTGTTGTCAGACGGGCAGGCGCCGCCTTGACCACCATTCAGGGACATGTTAAAACACATGAGAGTGGCATTAACTCCATCGAGCGACCAGAGATAATTGCCCGCTCTCGTGCTCCGACCCCAACCCTGGTTTGACGCGCCACCGTTGGTGAGTTTGGTATACGGTATTGCACAGTTCGTAACGGCCGCGAGGTCGCCATAATCAAAACACGCCACACCATAACTTCCGTCGGACTTGTTTCGAACGAAGGCGTACGCATGATTCGTCTTTTTATTGTAAAAAACACTTGACCCATGATTGGTTTGGTAATTGGAGTTGGAAAACTGATAGGTGTCGCATCGTTCCCCTGTAACTAGATGGCATGCCATTGTCAGCGAAACTGTGCTGTGGTGATAAGCATTGATCAGAGTTCCGTTACCGAAGGCGACGTTATATCCGTCGCCACTTCCACCAGCGCCAGACGCGGAGCCAGCTGCAAGAAGCTCCGCCTGAGCGGTCGAGACAAACATTCCCGAGCCAAGACTATCCACCGCACCGCTGGCCCTTACGCCCGCTACCGTGCTCAAATCAATTGGCTCGGTGTTGCTCCAGGCCTCACCGTCGGTCGTGTATTCGAGCGACCAGCCGTCGGGGTACGTAATGTCACCAGAACTTTGAAGTTCGAACCCCTGGGGCGCCCAAAGTGAAGTGACTGTTTGAACTGCCGGTCCGACGAGCGAAATCGGCGCTTGCGCCTTGATTTCAACGACGTCGTTTTTTGCCATCTGGGTGGCCGGGAGTCCATCAATTATGCCCGAAATTGTGACGTTCGTTACCACCGCATTCGCCGGTACCGACGAAACTAAAAGGGCGAAAATTGCAAAGACACCTGCCAGACGAAAATTGTGTTTGAACACGTCCAAATCCTGACCTTTCGAAGGAATAAGTAACAAGGCTTAGGGTACTACACAACTACTGAATTACTTGAGATAGCGATTCCACGGGGATCCGTTCCGCAACACTTATCGTCCAGTCTCGGCTGTTCCAAACGAATCTGGTGATAGCACGATCGTAAATTTTCGTAAAAATGATTGGTCGGTTCTTGCAATCCATTTAATCTCGGATTTTTCATGGGTATTAGAAAGTTTACGGAACACTCCCTGTCGATTGAATAGATTGTTTGATGAGGGAGTTGAATTGCAAACGCGAAATTTGGTTGTATCCGCAGTTTTCTGCGCAATGTTGCTTCTTGGTGCAGGTTGCTCAGCAACTAAACAGGCAATGACTACCCCAAGCCAGCCAACCATGCCGGCAATGACAGTCCAGGAAGCGGAAGCCCAGTTCACAACCATCGCGAGGGCCAGTTGTGAGGCCGCACTCGAAAAGGGAACACTGGAAAAGTCTGTGGAACCCGAAGGTTTCACGCTGGTGATGGTGCCCAACGCAGATGCCTATAAGGACTTCAGCGCTGCCTATTTTCAACCAGACGATACTTACGAGCTGATCTGGGAAACTGACGCGTTTTCTGCCTGTGGGGCGTCGATGACATACGACCTAGCCGCAGAGGCCGGCCAGGATAGTGATTTGGACGTCACGTTTAACGCAAAACTGCAACGATTTGAGACATTCCAGGATCTTGGAGAATTTGGCGTCTCTCGCCTTGGTTATGAAGTATTCGAAGGAAAAATCTCATCGGTGCAGGATTTAGAGTCTGAAGGTTCCGCCAAGCGAACCGTTAGTTACGGAAACCTTACTGAGGCTGAAATCAACATTCTCACAACCGCAGTCGACAGGTTTTTGGCCGATTAACGCCGGTTCACGTGGGGAAAGCGTGGAAAAATTGGGTGTCATGACCCAAGCTGGGTCTGCGCTCACCTTTTTGTGGTCGAAGCTAATTTCGCTTGGGTTTGTTCCGAATCGTCCGAATCACTGACGTAACGGTCGGCACTCCTCGTTGCGCCGGAAGTTTCCAGCCAAGGATGACCGAGAGCATACGAATTGCAGTCGTGACCGCAACGCCGGCAAATCCCGCGACGGTCACCGACTGACCGATTGAGAGCAGGACAATGACGGTCGCTCCACCCAGTCCAGCGGCCACGGCGTAGAGCGAACCGACCTGCATGAGTTGCATCGGCAGCGCGAGAAGCATGTCGCGCAGGATGGAGCCGCCCACCGCGGCCGCGACACCGATGAACAGCGCGGGAACGACGGGGAGTCCGAATGCGAGAGCCTTGGTCGTTCCGATCACGCCGAAGATTCCGATGGTCAGCGCGTCCAATACGTTGATGACCATTTCGATTCGATGAAGAAGTGACGACACGAGCATGCCTCCGAGTGCACAGAGCACCGCGGTCACGAGATACCAATTCGAGTTCAAGGCGGCGATGTCGGTCGAGAGAAAAATATCGCGCACCATCGAACCGCCGAACCCACTGACGATGCCGATGATGGCGACACCCAAGAGATCGAGCTCGGCGCCGCGATATCGCGATGAAAACATCGCCCCCTGCGCCGCTCCGATTCCGACCGCGACCAAGTCGAGCCATCCAGGAATCGCAAACAACGAGTTCA